>NZ_JBQFRP010000012.1:0-202805 GCF_056537465.1 Ruegeria sp. CE8 | reverse complement strand
TCAACCGTCTCTCCGGCCCGTCCCACCGTCTCCCCGGTGCGCCCCCAGCGCCTCAGCAGCGCCGGTGAAGGGGGTTCTAAGGATAACCGCATACCTCCGCAACCGAAAAATTCGACAAACTTGAAAAAAACCGAAAAAACACAATTTAACTAAAAATAACAGCTACTTATAAAAGTCTCCCCAGCCCGCAGAATGCACAAGAAAGAGGAACTTGCGCCGAATCCGGGGTTTTGCACCGAGTTACCCACAGACTCGGCGCCGAGTCAGGCGGAATCGGCCGGACGGAACCGTGTCAGCAGGCTGGGAAAGGGAATCCGCAGCAGCAGCAGACCAACAATCAGGGACAGATAGACCAACGGCTCGATCTGAAATCCCTTGGCGAGCATAACATAATGCAACCCGCCCAGTAGTGCCGCCGGAAAGACCAGACGCTGAAGGCTGCGCCAGCGAGAACCCAGTTTACGTACAGACAAGTTATTTGAGGTTACCGCCAGTGGGATCATCAGGATGAACGCCGCCATGCCAACCGTGATATAAGGACGTTTGAGAATATCCGCCCAGATCTGGCTGGGCACCTGCACGTCCAGAATCAGCCAAACCAGAAGATGCAGGCTGACATAGGCAAATGTCAGGACGCCCAGCGCCCGACGGAACTTTAGCAGGTTCAGGCCGAGGAACCGCCGCAGTGGTGAAATCGCCAACACGGCGATCAATAGTTGCAGCGCCAGTTCTCCATACTGGTGCTCCAGTGCCTCAATCGGATCAACGCCCAGCCCGCCGGTCAGCCCCTGATAGAACAGCCAGGGCGCCGGAAGTGCGCCCAGCAGGTAAACCAACCAAACGGGGATGCGGCGCAGTATCTGATTCAGCGTCTGCATGGTCTTAGTGGTTTTCCGACAGATCCATACCTTCATAGAGGCCAGCGACCTCTTCTTCGTAGCCGTTGAACATCAGCGTCGGGATACGTTTTGCGAACAGACCACCGCCAATCTGACGTTCCGAGGCCTGCGACCAGCGCGGGTGGTCCACGTTCGGGTTCACATTACTATAGAAGCCATATTCACGCGGGGCCGACATGTTCCAGCTGGTGGGCGGTTCGACATCCGTCAGCGTGATACGGACAATCGACTTGATGGACTTGAAGCCATACTTCCACGGCACCACCAGACGCAGGGGGGCTCCGTTCTGGTTCGGAATCGGTCGTCCGTAAATACCGGTGGCCATGATGGTCAGCGGATGCATCGCCTCATCCAGACGCAAACCTTCCCGATAGGGCCATTCGAGGATCGGGTACTGCACCCCCGGCATCTCATCCGGGCGATAGGCGGTTTCAAAGGCCACGTATTTGGCCCCATCCTGCACACCGGCCATGTTCAACAGATCAGCCAGTTCAAACCCGTTCCACGGAATAACCATCGACCAGGCTTCGACACAGCGGAACCGATAGATGCGCTCTTCGACGGTCATCTCGGACATGATGTCCTTGAAATCATAATCACCGGGTTTGTCGACCAGGCCGTCGATCTTGACGCTCCAGGGTTCAGTCACCAGCGTGTGGGCATATTTCGCCGGATCGTCCTTGCGCGTGCCGAACTCATAGAAGTTGTTATATGAGGTGATTTCTTCCCAGCTATTTGGTTCGAGAGCTTCCTGCGCCATGGCCGGACGCGCCAATCCCGCCAGTCCGACACCCGCCAATCCGGCCATCACCTGCCGCCGGTTCAAAAACGCCGCCCTTGGGGTGACGTCGGCATGTGTCAGTGTATTGATCCAGCGATGCGCCATCTATGTCTCCTTGATAAGCTAGCCTGAAGCTTCAGTTAATCCGCTGATAGCACAGCACCAAGGCAACATGCGTCACGATTGGGAGAAGAGACTGTAACGATTCCCATTCGATGGTGAATGCCTCCGACGCAGAACTCCGTTACTGAGCACGCGATACTGCGATAAGTGGCATCAACCTCGAGTGATGCTGAGATCCCCGCGCAAAACTCCGCCAGATTGACCCAGCGTCACCCAAGTTGTTGATTTTGGTCAATGAAACGGCGCGCAAGACAGAGTATTCTACGCCCAAGCGGCCTCGCCTTCTGGCTGCCCAAAGTTGGTAACGCCCAAGGCGTCGCGAAACCCCAACGCAACTTGATCGGAAAGGACACCACATGAAACTGAAACTGGTCGCGGGCCTTTCGCTGGCCCTGATCATCGCGGCATGCGGTGAAAAACAGACTTATCCCATCTCTGGCTGTGATGCGAACTCGACCTATCCCGTGACCTGCGAGGAAATTGGTGACGGGACCCAGCTTGGCAAATCGAATCCGCAAGACCTCAACGCGTTGCCATCCGGCACGTAAACTGTGTGATCGAAAGCCAGAGCTACGCCGCATCCTGGCTGATGGTTTAAAGAGCCCGCCCTTCGGTGGGCTCTTTCTTCGACTGGGGCCGTTACTTGAGAATCGACGCGTTTCCAGCGGATGATGCATCAGTTTCCCGCGCAAACTCTGTCGCAGGGCACACCGGGAATTGTCACGCTGAGTTGATTGAACTGTGCCTATTTGCGAAAAACACCCGAGCCTCCAATCTTTACAAATGCTTCGCTCAACATGCAGGCTGCTGTCCAGGATCCGCGACCTGACCTCCGGATCCGCTGTTCACCCGATTGTCGGGATAGACTGAAGGGAGAAGACGAATGTGTGACATCTGTGTGATGAACGCGGTCAAGGACCGTATGCTGTCAAGAAGAGGGTTTTTCAAAGCCGCTGCGGCCTCGGGCGTTGCGGTCGCCGCGACCGGAGTCAGCGCGCCGGTCGCCCTTGCGGCGGGCCAAGGCAAGGTCGAGGATATGACCCACACGATCAGCGCCGAATTCCCGACCTACTTTGGCGAACCGGGATACGCGTCCGAGCAGGTCTTCAATTTCGCCGAACACGGCCTCAACCTGCAACGCCTTACAGTGAACGAACACACCGGCACGCATATAGATGCACCTTTGCACTTTTCGGCGGATGGTGCGTCGGTCGACGAAATCCCGGTCTCAGATCTTATTGCGCCGCTTTGCGTGGTCGACATCGCCGCCCGGGCTGCCGAAGACGCCGACACCTTGTTAACCCCGGATGACCTGAAGGCGTGGATTTCCGCAAACGGTGACATTCCGGATGGCGCCTGCGTGGCCTTGTATTCCGGCTGGGCAGCCAAAGTCGACACCGACGACTATCGTGGGTTTGACGGACAGGCGCAGCATTATCCAGGTTTCCACCCCGAAGCCGCCATGATGTTGATCGAAGAAACCGGCACACGATCCATTGCGTCCGACACCTTGTCTCTGGATCACGGTATCTCAACCGATTTTGGCACCCATTACGCATGGCTGCCGACAGGCCGGTTTGGAATCGAAAACATCGCCGGACTGGATCGTGTTCCGGCCGCAGGCGCAACGCTGGTGATAGGCGCGCCGAAACATGCGGGCGGCACCGGTGGACCGGCGCGCATTTTTGCGATGGTCTAGGGCCATATTGACAGCGACATGGGAAAACCCGCCAGACTGACCGGTTTTCCCAAAACAGGCGGAGTGGGAAATGCTGACAGGTACTTGCCATTGCGGCACAACTGGCTGGACATTGAATGCCGCGCCTGAGTCGGCCACCGCCTGCAATTGCACGATCTGCAGGCGTTATGGAGCACTTTGGGCCTATGGGTATGTTGGACGGGATATAGAAACAAGCGGCCAGACCAGCACATATCTGCGCCAAGACAGTGGGGATATCTGTTTCCAGTTTTGCCCGATCTGCGGGTGTATAATGTACTTCGCTGCAAAATCAGCAGATCAGCGTGGCCGTTATCGAGCGGCTGTCAATCTGCGTGTGTCCGACTTGTCACTGATACATAAGGTGCCAATTCGCCGCTTTGAGGGGCACAACAGCTTCAAGGCACTTCCCGGCGATGGCAGAACGATAGAGGACGTCTGGTTCTGAGCTATGACATGCCCACCCGATGTTGGGCAGCAGACGCTCTGCAATACGCAGAGCTGATACCTGAAACTCAACGCAAAAAAGACCCGCCAAATTGGCGGGCCTTTCTTTTTAGCATTGCGGATCAATGCACCACGGCATCATCCGGGCGGGGCCGATCTGACGTGCCCAGCCTGTCACCGATGATCAGACCTTCGGCCCCGGCGGTGACTGGAACGGTCTCGCCATCCTTGATCTCACCGGCGAGCAGAGCCTCGGCCAACGGGTTCTGCAAAGCACGTTGGATCACGCGCTTGAGCGGACGGGCACCAAAGACCGGATCATAGCCTTCATCAGCCAGCCATTCTCTGGCACCATCGTCCAGCGCCAGCTCGATCTTGCGGGCGGCCAGACGTTTTTGCAGACGCGCCATCTGGATATCGACGATGCCATCCATATCGGCCCGCTTGAGTCGGTCAAAGATGATCGTTTCGTCCAGACGGTTCAGGAATTCGGGCCGGAAATGCGCCCGGACCGCATCCATCACGTCACGTTTGGCCTGCGCACTGTCGGCCCCTTCGGGCAACTGGCTGAGCGCCTGAGACCCAAGGTTCGACGTCAGGATGATCAGCGTCTGCTTGAAGTCCACGGTGCGACCCTGACCATCGGTCAGAACACCATCGTCCAGAACCTGCAACAGCACGTTGAACACATCCGGATGCGCCTTTTCGACCTCGTCAAACAGCACGACCTGATAGGGCCGGCGCCGTACAGCTTCGGTCAGCACGCCACCTTCATCATAGCCGACATAGCCCGGAGGGGCGCCGATCAGACGGGCGACCGCGTGTTTCTCCATGAACTCGGACATGTCGATGCGCACCATCGCGTTGTCGTCGTCGAACAGGAAGTTCGCCACGGCCTTGGTCAGTTCTGTCTTACCCACGCCGGTCGGGCCGAGGAACAAGAACGAGCCCAGCGGGCGGCCCTCATCATTCAGACCGGCACGCGCACGGCGCACTGCGTTGGCCACGGCTGTGACCGCCGCATCCTGACCAATCACGCGGGAATGCAGATCGTCTTCCATCCGCAGCAGTTTCTCACGCTCGCCTTCCAGCATTTTCGAGGTCGGAATACCCGTCCAGCGTTCGACAACACTGGCGATCTGTTCCGGACGCACCGTTTCCTCGGCCATCATGGCGTTGCTTTCGGCGTTTTCGGCCTCGGTCAGCTTTTTCTCAAGCTCGGGGATGACGCCGTAAGACAGCTCACCCGCCTTGGCGAGGTTACCTTCGCGCTTGGCGATCTCCAGATCAGCACGTGCTTTGTCGAGCTGTTCTTTCAGATCCCGTGCGCCCGCAAGCTTGTCACGTTCGGCCTGCCATTGGGCGGTCATCTCGGCGGATTGCTCCTGCAGATCGGCCAGATCCTTTTGCAAGGTTTCCAGACGATCCTTCGAGGCCGCGTCGTCTTCCAGCTTCAGCGCCTCTTCCTCGATCTGCATTTGCAGGATCTGACGATCCAGCTGATCGAGTTCCTCGGGCTTGGAATCCACTTCCATCCGCAGGCGCGATGCCGCTTCATCGACAAGGTCGATGGCTTTGTCAGGCAGGAACCGGTCGGTGATGTAGCGATGCGACAAGGTCGCCGCCGAGACCAACGCCGAGTCCGAGATGCGTACACCGTGGTGCAGCTCGTATTTCTCCTTGATGCCGCGCAGGATGCTGATCGTGTCCTCGACGGTGGGTTCCGTGACCATCACAGGCTGGAACCGGCGCGCAAGGGCCGCGTCTTTTTCGACGTATTTACGATACTCATCCAGCGTGGTCGCACCAATACAATGCAACTCACCCCGGGCAAGCGCAGGCTTGATCAGGTTTGCGGCATCCATCGCGCCGTCGGATTTACCGGCGCCGACCAGAGTATGCATCTCGTCGATGAACAGGATAATCTCTCCGGCGGCCTCGGTCACTTCGGTCAGAACCGCCTTGAGGCGTTCTTCGAACTCACCGCGATATTTTGCGCCCGCAATCAGCGCGCCCATATCGAGCGCGAGCAGCTTTTTATCCTTCAGCGATTCCGGCACGTCGCCGTTGACGATGCGCAGGGCCATGCCCTCGGCAATCGCGGTTTTACCGACGCCGGGTTCCCCGATCAGAACCGGGTTGTTCTTGGTGCGGCGTGACAGAACCTGCATCGACCGGCGGATCTCCTCATCCCGCCCAATGATTGGATCAATCTTGCCCTCAGCCGCGGCCTCGGTCAGATCACGCGCGTATTTCTTGAGCGCATCATAGCCTTCTTCGGCCGACGCCGAGTCAGCCGTGCGACCCTTGCGGATATCGTTGATCGCTTCGTTCAGCTTCTGGGCGGACACGGCTCCTGCATCCAAAGCGTCCTTGGCTTTGGATTTCACCATGCACAATGCCATCAGAACGCGTTCGACCGGCACAAAGCTGTCACCCGCTTTGGTGGCAATCTTTGCGGCCTCATCCAAGACTTTTGCGGTCTGGCCATCCATGTAGATCTGGCTCGCGTCGCCGCTCACCTTTGGGATTTTGGACAATGCGGCATCAAGAGCTTCGACCACGCGCACCGGCGCGCCGCCAGCGCGGGTAATCAGGTTGCTGGCCAGCCCCTGATCATCATCCATCAATGCTTTCAAAATATGTTCGGGCAACAGTCGCTGGTGCCCCTCGCGCAGCGCAATCGTCTGCGCCGCCTGCACGAAACCCCGTGCCCGCTCGGTGAACTTGTTTAAGTCCATAGCAATCTCCTTTTTCTAAGCGCCCTGAATGTGATGCGCCCGCTTGGCAGCACGCGTCAGTTTGGGCCTCACATTCCATTTGGGAAATATCTTTGTCCGTTCAAGAGGCTAAACCGCAGAATCCGGTTTAACGACGAGGCACGGAGTAGACGGTGTACCCGCCAGTTTGCGCCACCTCGCGGGCGTTATACATTTCCACCAGAGATTGTGCCGCGTCACTGCCGGTCGGGCAGGACACAAGGTCCGCTGCATCATCCAGAAAATTGACGGTAAACGCGGTCTCGCCGGTCAGTTGGCAATCGTCATCAGTTGAACGATAGCCGCGCACCAGCCTCAAATCTTCATTTGTAGGCGACACGACAACCGAGTCAGCGGCTTCGGTTTCAAGCGGCATGTCCTGACACGCCGGTAATATCAGAACGAGGCCGAAGCCAATCAACCATTTCATTGTCCCACCTTTCTCAGATCTTCTTATGAGTGAACCCTATCACAGTCTTGCCATGGCTGCTTGATTTCGATCACCGGCCTGTCCTGCATGGACACAAGCGCCCGAACAAGCTAGGACGCAGACGTTTGCCAAAAAGGAGCTTGCCCCATGTCCGATGATCGCTTGATCGTAGCCCTCGATGTTCCCAACGCCCTGCAGGGCCTGGCCATGGCCGAGCGGCTGGGTGATGCCGTCTCATTCTACAAGATCGGGCTGGGTATGCTGACGGGCGGTGGTCTGGCGCTGGCGAATGAGCTGAAGCAGGATCACGGCAAGCGTATTTTTCTGGATATGAAGCTGTTTGACATCGGCAACACGGTTGAGAACGCCGTACGGGGTCTGGCGCAGTTCGATCTGGATTTCCTGACCGTTCATGGCGACCCCCACGTGGTGCGCGCTGCTAAAGAAGGGGCTGCGGGCAAGGACCTCAAGATTTTGGCGGTGACCATCCTGACGTCGCTGAACCGTGACGACCTGGATGCCAGCCTGCTGAAAGAGGGTGACGTGCAGGATCTGGTTGTCGAACGCGCCGCCAAAGCGCTTGAGGCCGGAGCGGACGGCGTAATCGCCAGCCCGCAAGAGGCCGCCTTGATCCGCGCCCTGCCCCAGGCCGAAGGCCGCCTGATCGTCACCCCCGGTGTTCGGCCCGCTGGTGCCGAGCTGGGCGATCAGAAACGCGTTGCCACCCCGGCCAGCGCGATCGGAGACGGAGCTGACCACATCGTCGTCGGCCGCCCGATCTATCAGGCAGAGGACCCAAAGGCGGCGGCCGAAGCTGTACTTGCTGAGCTAAATTCCTTGACACAACACTGAAAGGACACGCGTTTTCCGGGAATTTCGACCCAACGACCGGCCCCAACGCGTTGACCTTACGTCACTTTCCGGTCTCTCCGCGCCAAATCGTCTCTGTGCCCGAAAACACACATGAAAAATACGAGTTTTGACGATGTGACCTCGGTCCTATCTAAATCTCGGAATTTGAGCGATTCTGAGGGCGTGATACTCCCCGCGGACCATATCTTCCTGAGGTCCGTCACCTCCCCCCGCCAATCGCGGGGGGTCTTCTTCCGAAAGCAATGCTTGCTTCAAAACATCCCTGTTGCGGCCATGTAATGGCGTAAGCGGATCGCAAAATTGGGAACCGCCAATGCGTCTTGCAGATACAATTCTGGCGACATCAGCAGCCATCCCTGCCCTTCATCACCGAATCTGATCAGGTTGACATCGCCGGGTGGACGGAGCGCCGCGAAAAACCAGTTTTCACCATATTGGCGCGACCAGACGAAATCCTCTGCCGTAAGGTGCAGGCCGACCTCTTCAATCGTTTCGCGCGTGACGCATTGCAACGGCGTCTCTGCCCCTTCCCGCCCGCCTCCGGGAAAATCAAAATGACCCGGAAAAGGGATATCCTTGTTGTCGTCCCGTTGAATCACCAGCAGGTTCGATCCAAGAAACAGCGCAACCTTTGCTCCGGTGAAATGCATGAACGGCTTTTTCTTTGTTTCCTGACAGGATAAATTTTAGCCAACACCTCACGCAAACCAAAGCGCATAAATCTGAGAAGTGAACGTAATGCCTGCTTTATGCCGCGACTGCTTTTCGACAATGCAACAGGAAGCGCGCTGCCCCTCCTGCGGAAGTCCGCGGATCAAGGCGCACCCCGAGCTTTTTGACCTGTCCATTGCGCATATGGATTGTGATGCGTTTTATGCCTCGGTCGAAAAGCGCGACAATCCGGAACTGGCCGACAAACCGGTGATCATCGGCGGCGGTAAACGCGGTGTCGTGTCTACGGCGTGTTATGTGGCGCGGATTCGCGGGGTTCGTTCGGCCATGCCAATGTTCAAGGCGCTGCAGCTTTGCCCTGATGCCGTTGTCATCAAGCCGCGCATGTCGGTCTATGCTGAGGTGTCCCGCCAGATCAGGGCGATGATGGACGAACTGACGCCTGTGATCGAGCCGCTGTCCCTGGACGAAGCCTTTATGGACCTGTCCGGCACGCAACGCCTGCACGGCGCACCACCGGCAGTGATGTTGGCCCGGTTGGTGAAACGGATGAAGGATGAACTGGGTGTAACCGGCTCAATCGGTCTTTCGCACAATAAGTTTCTGGCAAAGGTGGCCTCGGATCTGGACAAGCCGCGCGGGTTTTCGGTGATCGGCAAGGCGGAAACGGCCGACTTCCTCTACAACAAGCCCGTACGCCTGATTTGGGGCATAGGTCCGGCCGCGCAAGAGTCATTGGATCGGGCCGGTATCCGAACCTTTTCGGACCTGCTGCGCTGGGACCAGGAGGCGCTGACCGCGCGGTTCGGGTCGATGGGCTATCGCCTGTGGCATCTGGCGCGCGGTCAGGACAAACGGCGCGTATCCTCGCACGAGCCGATGAAGTCGATCAGCAACGAGACCACGTTTTTCGAGGATACGGCCAGTCTGGACATCCTGGACGGTCACCTGTGGCGCATGTCCGAAAAGGTTGCGGACCGGGCCAAAGCCAAAGGGCTGGCCGGGCGAGTTGTGACGCTGAAGCTGAAACAGGCGAACCACAAGATCATCACCCGGCGCGTTTCACTGCGGGATGCCACGCAGATTGCGGATCGTATTTATCGCACCGCACGCGGATTGTTCGATCAGGTCGGGGACAAAGGACCTTATCGTCTGCTTGGCTGCGGGATATCCGATCTGTGCCCAGAAGATCAGGCCGATATCTCAGGCGACCTTCTGGACCCCGGCGCAGCCCGGCGGTCTCAGGCAGAACGCGCCACGGATGAGATCAGGCGCCGGTTCGGAACGGATGCGATTGTAAAGGGCCGGGCCTTGCGCTGAGGTCACTCGGCCGCCAGTTGCAATGGTTCGCCGCCGATGCCGGAAATCTCCATGATCACCTGGCGCAGCGTCTCACGGAACGCTTCGAAGTTATCGCTGGGTTCAATCTTGCCTTCATCCATATAGAGCGACCGGTCGATCTCGATCTGGATGGCATGCTGGTTGCGCCCGGGCCGCCCATAGGTCTGCGTCACGTAAGCCCCGGCAAACGGCGCATTTCGCGCAACCACCAGACCGGCCGACGCGAAGGCCGCTTCAATCCGGTCCACGATTCCCGCAGAAGCCGAAGCCCCGAACCTGTCGCCCAACACGATCTGCGGTCGCTGAGACTTGGCAGTGCTGGCCATTGCAACGGCCTCATGCGGCATCGAGTGGCAGTCGATCAAAATGGCCTGACCAAAGGTATCGAGCGATTCGGCCAACAATGACTTGAGACGCGCGTGATAGGGCCGCCAGCACGTGTCGATGCGCAGGCGCGCCTCGTCCATGGTCAGCTTGCCGCGATAAATCGCGCGCCCATTGGCGACGACGCGGGGAATCACACCCAGCCCCGACGCGACCCGAGGGTTGTGTCCGTGGCGACGCGCGCCCTGAATCAGCGCCGGATCCAGTTCCTCCGCACTGCGGTTCAGGTCCAGATAGGCGCGCGGCTTGGTTGCCGAAATGAGGGGGGCACCATGGTCGACGGCGGAGGAAAACAGCTGATCCACAAACGCATCTTCCGAAGACCGAATCACATTTTGGCTCAGAACCGTGCGACTTAACATTGTATCGGGGTAGTTTCGGCCGCTATGCGGAGAAGAAAACACCACGCAAGACGTGCGTTTGACCGGCATATCCAATACGTAGGCAGTATTCTTCATGGCGACTCCTTGTACGCTTTGAACATAGACCGGAAAATAGTTCTGCCAAACCCCTTGAACCCCTCTGCGACTCCTTTTATAGACCCCGCTACCGGCGCGGGGTTCCGCGCCCCATTTCGTTATGGGGCTGGGCACGCAAAGGTAAAGTGGGCGGTTAGCTCAGCGGTAGAGCACTTCGTTGACATCGAAGGGGTCACAAGTTCGATCCTTGTACCGCCCACCATCTATTCACTGCTTCGGACCTCCGGGGCACCCGCTAACCCAGGCGCTGGCCACGTCCTTGATGAAGGCGCCGCAGATTGGAGACAGACCATGAAGGTCAAGAACTCGCTCCGCTCGCTCAAGAACCGGCACCGTGATTGCCGTGTTGTGCGTCGCAAAGGCCGCGTCTACGTGATCAACAAGACGCAGCGCAAGTTCAAAGCTCGCCAGGGCTAAGAACTGCACATAACTGTTTAAAAGAACCGCGCCCCTGGGTGCGGTTCTTTTTTTGGGTGCTTCTATGTCTGCTACGCGGACAAAGCGGTCTATGGTTCTCCAAACAAATCGGCCAACCTTGGGTTTACAGTACACGGTTGTGGAGAGTGAGAAGGATTAGTTGTCTTTACTTCCGGAAGTACAGTGTCTCAATTGGCACCCTTATTGCATGCTGAGCAGGACGTTATGGCTAACAGGCGTCCAGATACCCTCCGGTTAAGCCCTTTTGCGTGTCAGATGGTATCATCCCAAAATTAGGTTGTTGGCTGCTCGGGTGCATCACCCAAAGCCAGCAGCAAAAGGATAGCCAAAAGGGGTGATCCAACCAGACCGATCAGGAACCAGATCAAACCGGACCGGTTGCGCCGCCCTGCCATCGTGATCGGCAGGATATAAAGCCAGATCACGACAACCAGCAAGATGAGCATAAAAATCAACTGGATAACTGGTGCGTCCATGAAATTTTGCCTTTCGTATCTTGACGCCACTTTTAACACGGCTGATCCGTTTTGAAAGGCGATGGCCCGAAAGCGTTCTCGGGTATTAATTTAGCCCGACATGGGCCCCGGGCGTCCCAACCCTCTCCCGTTAGGTTCCTTGGCTATCAGACGGTGTCGTCCCAATGGTCGGTGCTTTCCGGATCACACGGTAGCAAGATCGGCAAAACGGATAAAGTGGGTGTTCAAGGATCCTTTTAAAGTGCCTTTTCAATGAACTTTGAAAAAAGCTCACCCTGCGAGTTGATCCTAAGTTTCGCGTAAATGTTGCGTCTGTGGATGCGGACTGTGCCTGGAGAGATGCCGAGAATTGTGCCAACAGCTTCTGCCGAATGGCCCTTCAATGTGAACTCAACGACTTCTCGTTCTCGTGGTGTCAGGACGCCATCGCCAAATGCCTGGAATGCTAGATCGACGCGACGACTAACGCCATTCGCTGCGGCGCCGCGGGCCATCGTTGGAAAGTCACTCCAATGTTTGCAGCAGGCTGCCCGAACGAGCGGCCATAGAGCGTGCAAATGACGAATTTCCTTGGCGGAAAAAGGCTTCTCTGCGCGCATGAGCGAGACCACAACCATCCCAGCGCCTGGGATATCGGTAAAGTAACCAATCTCCTCGGCTAACCCAGTCCTTTTGTAATAGCTGCGATAGTATTCGCCCTGATAGAACCTGTCCGGTGCGATATCGCGCATGCGGTACAGACCCGGTGTTATCGGTTTTGTCGCGGCCAAAAAAAATGGATCAAGTACGTAGGGCCCGGCTTGGTAGTCCTCAACAAAAATACGCCGTTTGCTTTTGGGGAAATCGTCGTGAAGGTCTATTGGTGCTTCGGTTCCGACATGGCCAAACACTACAGTAAAATCGAATGGTGCGACCTGCCGTAAGCCATCTGCCAAAGCACATGGAAACTCTGGGGTTCCGATCTTCTCCACGACCCTGCCGGCCTCTTCCATCCAATCGTACACACGCCGCTCCAGATTTTCGAAAAGAACCTCTATACCCCAATTGTGGTATATACAGCTATTTCGAGTTATTGTTACTTTTTCCTTGTTTGAGTGGTATGCCAATAAATGCCAAAAAATCAAGCAAAAGGAAAACGGCAGTATATGAGCTTTGACATGAGCGTCACCATGCAGACGATTGCGGAACTCCGAGGAGTGACCAAGACCTTCGGGAATGTGGTCGCTGCCAAAGACCTGAATCTTTCCATTGGGAAAGGAGAGTTCCTGTCATTCTTGGGCCCATCTGGTTGCGGCAAAACCACAGCACTAAGAATGCTGGCAGGTTTCGAGAAACCAACCGAAGGCCAGGTGTTGCTCGATGGCGAAGTCGTCAACGACTTGGATGCGCACCATCGCCCAGTCAACATGGTGTTTCAGCACTACGCTCTTTTTCCTCACCTGAGCGTGTTCGACAACATCGCGTACGGCCTGCGCCAACAACGACCACGCGTAGATAAGCAAACAATCGCGACAAAGGTTAAGCAGGCGCTGGAAACTGTCCGTCTTGGTGGGTTTGGCCCACGTCGCATCTGGGAGATGTCTGGTGGTCAGCAGCAACGCGTCGCTTTGGCGCGTGCGATCGTAAACGAGCCCAAGCTTTTACTGCTCGATGAACCAATGGCTGCTCTGGATCGAAAGCTTCGAAAAGAAATGCAGTTTGAACTGCAGAACCTGCAACGACAACTGGGAATAACTTTTGTCCTCGTCACGCACGACCAAGAAGAAGCGCTTTCGATGTCCGACCGAATTTGTGTGATGGAAGGTGGCAGTATTGTGCAGGTAGGCAGCCCACGCGAACTCTATGACATGCCCCGCAGCCGTTACGTGGCTGGATTTGTAGGCACCTCGAATTTCTTTGATGCAACTGTAACTGACGCAGTAGCCGACCAAATCACTGTGCGTTTAGCGAGTGGCCAAAAGGTGCACGGAACTCCAGAGATTCCAATAGATGCAGGGCAGGAAGTGTGCGTCAGTATCCGTCCTGAACAGATCACGCTGACCCGCGCGCTGCCCGCAGCTGAAATTGCTCTGCCAGTTACCATTCAAAATCGGATCTTCCTTGGGGAGCACACAGAATACCTTGCGCGCAACGAAGCACTGGGTGATTTCCACGTACTTGTGCCAAGGCAAGCGGAATTGAACGAGGGGACGTTCAATGCAGGAGAGCAGGCCTTTGTTTCATGGGGCGAAGGCGCACTGCTGATCCTGGAAAATTAACAAATCCCGCAATCCAACAACAGAGAGGTTCACAATGGCCAAGGATAATGGGACTATTTCCAAGCAAAAGTTCATGGAAGAGCTTCGCCGGTACCAAAAGGGTTCGGTCACACGGCGACATTTTTTGGGCGTGACAGGTCTTGGGATGGCAACGGCCGTTCTGGGCACGGCTATGCCTGGGTTGCGTCCACGCCCGGCATTTGCTGCCGGAGACATTGGCGACCGAGTGATCCTCGCCACGTGGCCGAACTACCATGACGAGATGAACTTCGAAGCCTTCACGGAAGCCACTGGCGCTCATGTTCAGGTCAATGTTTTTGGCTCGAACGAAGAGATGTTGGCAAAACTGCAGGCCGGAGGGTCTGGTTGGGACGTTTTCGTACCGACAAATTACACGATCACTACGTATGTGGGCGAAGATCTGATTATCCCGCTCGATACGTCCAAACTACCAAACTACGACGCAGGTTCATTCGAACAGCGCTTTTCGGATGCCGGCTCTGTCGATGGCCAGCTTTACGCGGTGCCGAAAAACTGGGGCACGACCGGCTTTGCAGTGAATACTAGCAAGCTTGACGGCGCTCCGACTCCAACCACATGGAAAGAGTTCTGGGACCTTACTATGGAAGGTTACTCAGGTCGGACAATGGTGCATGATTACCAACTCACCACCATCGGTAATGCCCTGAAATACTTCGGCTACTCCTTCAACTCGGTCGATGAGAAGGAACTGGCGGATGCCGAGAAATTGTTGCTGGATGCTAAACCGCATCTGTTTGCAATCTCGTCGGATTATCAGCCGCCGATGCGTAACGGTGACGCCTGGATGACGATGTGCTGGACAGGTGACGGCAAGCAGATGAATGTCGACATGCCTGAAATCGCCTACGTTCTGGGAGCTGAGGGCGGTGAACTCTGGTCCGACTACTACGCTATTCCGAAGGGCGCCCCCCATATGGATGCCGCCTATGCTTTGATCGACTTCCTGCTGAACCCGGAAGTTAATGCGAGAGAAGTCCTCGCTCATGGCTATCCATCGGCTGATGCTCGCACCAATGCGTTGCTGCCGAAGGAATTGCTGGAAGATCCGATCCTTTATCCGGCAGCTGACCTTCTGAATGCGCTCGAGTTTGGCGCGGCGGCTACGCTAACCGATCCAAACCGTGCCGAGTTGCTCGCCCGCTTCAAGTCGGCCTAAGCGGCAAGGCCGCAATATCGGAAAAGACGAGGACAATATGACCGAACGAGGCAGAAAAGCACTGTTGCTGGCACCGGCAGGAATATGGCTTTTGGTAATGCTTGCCCTTCCACTACTGGTCGTCTTCGTCTTTTCCTTTGGCGAACGGGGTGCCGCCGGAGGCTATGTTCCAGCGTTCACTTTGGAACAATATGCCAACCTTCCTGCGCGATGGACGGCGTTTAAGAACACCTTGATCCTTGCACCTCTGGGGACTATCGCTGCGTTGGTAATTGCCTACCCGCTCGCCTACTTTCTTGCGGTGCGTTGTTCGCCAAAGTGGAGAACTTCGCTGTTGATCCTGGTGATCGTGCCGTTCTGGACATCGATCCTGATCCGGTCATACGCATGGATTTTCATCCTTGGGGGGCGTGGCATGCCCGCTTTACTGGAGTCGATCGGCATCGATGATGTCCGCCTGATAAATACGCCGTTCGCTGTGCTTGTGGGGATTGTCTATGGGTATTTACCTTTGATGGTTTTCCCAATTTTTGTAAGCTTGGACAAACTGGATAAACGCCTTCTTGAAGCCTCAGCTGATCTCGGCTCTACCCCATGGCGTACGTTCCGTCAGGTGACACTTCCTTTGTCGGTACCCGGTATCGCAACTGGCTGCATGCTGGTCTTCATCTTGCTTATGGGCGAGTTTCTGATTCCAGCGATCTTGGGCGGCGGAAAGGTGTTTTTCGTCGGAAATGCGCTGGTGGACCTGTTCCTACAGTCTCGAAACTGGGCGTACGGATCGGCGGTCGCAATGACGCTAGTTGTCGTAATGCTTGTCACCGTCTCAATTTACATGAAATTCATCTCGCGCCTGGGTGGCCAGCGCGAAGATGTCTCGCTGATGTGAGGGTCCGATGCGCTTTTACGCGATTTGCGTCTACCTTTTTCTCTATATTCCAATCGGCATCATCGCGCTTTTCAGCTTCAATGCCGGACGACACGCAAGCCAGTTCATGGGGTTCTCGACCCAATGGTATGGCAAAGCGCTCAACAACCCATTTGTTATGGACGCGCTCGAGACCAGTCTGCTTGCGGCATTCATAACTGCTTGCCTCGCATCCACACTCGGAACCATGGCGGCCATCGCTTTACAAGGGGTTAAGGGGTGGCTCCGAACTTTGTTCGATGCGATGATTTATATTGCGATAATGATACCAGGTATCGTCATCGGTATCGCGACACTCATTGCCCTGGTCACCGTATTCGGCTGGCTAAACCCGCTTCTTGCGAGCCTATGGCCCGATGGAGCAAATCCCCCGCAACTTTCCATGGGGATGCCCACGCTTGTCGCCGCACACACCATGTTCACAATGGCGCTGGTCATAATCATCGTACGTGCAAGGCTATCGGGTATGGACCGTGCCCTCATGGAAGCTTCGGCTGACCTCTTTGCGACGCCCTGGGGCACCTTTCGGCAGGTGACCCTGCCGTTGATAGCACCGGCAATTTTGGCGGGCTTCCTGCTCAGCTTCACTTTCTCATTTGATGATTTCATCATGGCGTTCTTCGTAGCTGGCTCAGAAACAACCCTGCCTATCTACATATTCTCATCCATCCGGCGCGGCGTAACGCCCGAGATCAATGCCATAGGCACTATGGTTATGGGCGCGTCGCTCTTGTTGCTCGTTGCAGCGCAACTGCTTTTGCGCCGAGGCGCCTCAAAATCCAATAGTTAAATAAAGGAGCCAAGTGAAATGCGGCTTGCAGGTAAAGTCGCGCTCGTGACGGGCGCGGGATCAGGAATTGGTCGGGCAGGTTCAATGGCAATGGCACAAGAGGGTGCGCATGTTGTGGTAACGGATCGCGATGCAACACTTGCTGAAGCCACTGTGGCCGCGATCGTTGCGCAGGGGAATCAAGCATCTGCCATACAGCTTGATGTGACCGATGACGATGCCCTTACCAAAGCCATAGACGAAGCAGTAAAAAACTTCGGTCGGCTTGACGTGTTGCACTCTCATGCTGGGTTGCAGATCGAAGGAACGCTGGAAGAAGTGGAACCAGATGGAATGGATGCTTCTTGGACATTGAATGTCCGCGCTCACTTCATTGCCGCGCGCGCAGCTGTCCCCCATATGAAATCACAAGGTGGAGGCAGCGTGATCGTCACGGCCTCCAATTCTGGGGTTCAATACGACCGGGGTATGATCGCCTATGCGACTACAAAGCACGCAGCTGTTGCGATGGTCCGGCAGATGGCAGCCGACTACGCTGTCCATGCAATCCGTTTCAATGCCCTTTGTCCAGGATTTGTAGACACCCCCTTCAATGCAGGCTTCGAAAAGCAGATGGGTGGCCGTGCCAAACTGGAAAGCTACATCGAGCAGGCGATCCCTATGAGTCGGTGGGCGACAGTTGAAGAGATTGGCCATGGGATCGTCTATTTAGCTTCAGATGAGTCCGCTTTTATGACGGGGCAAGCCTTGGTTATCGATGGCGGTGAATGCATTTAGTGATGGGTTAGACCGCTCAAGAGAATGTCGATCGCCGCACTTCATTTTTGGCGAGCACATTTCAGTCCGCTTTGGGCTCATTTCGGTCATTCCCACCGCTTTTTTCAGGTACACGTTGGCTCATGCTTATACGCGCCCACCAACGGCGACCTTTTGACCAACTAATTTTGTCGGAATTGCTTGCATCCCCTCGAGAATCGTTTAATTGACCAAATCAGTCGGATTATGACCCGCCACAACTTTCAATGTTGGGAAATGAAATGCTGAAATCTTCCACCTGCGTTGCCGCCGCTCTGACGGCCCTGATTGCAACCTCCGCCGCTGCCGAAGGGGAACTGAACCTCTATTCCTCGCGCCACTACGACACCGACGAAAAACTGTACGGTGACTTCCAAGAGGCCACTGGAATCACCATCAACCGCATCGAAGGCAAGGCTGATGAGTTGATCGCCCGTATGGAAGCCGAAGGGGCGAACTCGCCTGCCGATATCCTGCTGACCGTCGATACATCACGTCTGGCACGCGCCAAAAACGCGGGCATTCTCCAATCGGTCGACAGCACCGTTCTGGAGGAGCGCATCCCCGCCAACCTTCAGGATATCGACAACGAATGGTTCGGTTTTTCCCAGCGCGGTCGTATCATTTTCTACGACAAGGAAAACGTCGCGAACCCGCCAGCCACTTATGCCGACCTGGCCAAGCCGGAATACAAGGGCCTGGTCTGCATCCGGTCGTCCAGCAACACCTACAACCAGACTCTGCTTGCATCGATCATCACTCATGAAGGTCCCGAGGCCGCCAAAGCATGGGCCGAAGGTATCGTCGCCAATATGGCCCGTGAGCCGCAAGGCGGCGACACAGATCAGCTGCGCGGCATCGTGTCGGGTGAATGCGACATCGCGGTTTCGAACACCTATTACTTTGCCCGTGCGATCCGCAAAGATGTCAAAGGCGTGTCTGCCGATATCGATGCAATCGGCTGGGTCTTCCCCAACCAGGACGGCACCGGTGCGCATATGAACCTGTCCGGCGCCGGTGTGGCGGCGAACGCTCCGAACAAGGAAAACGCCATCCTCTTCCTCGAGTATCTGGCTAGCGATTCCGCTCAGTGGTACTTCTCAGCCGGGAACGATGAATTTCCCGCCGTCGAGAGTGTTGAGCTGGTCGACTCGGTTAAATCGCTGGGTGAATTCAAGGCAGACGACGTGAACCTTTCCGAAGTTGCCAAGAACCTGCCCGAGGCCCAGAAGATCTTTAACGAAGTTGGCTGGAAGTAAGCCACAGGCAAGAACCGAGCAGTGTGAAGGGCGCAGAATTTCTGCGTCCTTTCTATTTCTTACCAGTCACTTCCGAGAACCTTCAGCAACACGCCTATTCACACCCAACTTTAAAATCGAACGCCAAACCCAATAGAAAATCCCGAGAATTGGTCAGCAATCACACCATTAAGCATGATACGCCCCGCCTGGACCGCCGGGAGCCCGATCTTTGTCGTGTCGACCTCAATACCAACACCGGCCGTCGCCAGCCAATCAGTATCCAGGACCATCGCGCTATCGCCGTGATAGAGCACAACCCCGGCATCCAAAACCAGCTTTGACGGACGACCAAGAAGCCTGACATTCTCAAGCGGATAGCGATAACGTGAAAACAACGTCGTTTGGTTGGAATTGGCCTTGGCGCCTTCCGCTTGCGGTTCGTTTATTGGCTGGAACTCCAAAAACGACTGCCGTACACGAAACTCGGCCTCCCACGGCCCGAATTGCGCCTCGCGAAAGAGGCTCAAGGATGCTCCGACGCCGTATGCGTTGAGGTTTCCATCAACCACATCGCCCCCGCCCGAGCTGGAGGGAAACAACGGGAAATTCGAAAAGACAGCATCTGTCGTGACATGTCCCAGCGACAGGTGCGCTACGGGGCGGAAGTACCAATCGTTTGCAAGCGGAAACTCCCATCCGAGGCCAAATGTTGCGGCCAAGCTCGACCATTTCACATCGACTTCGGAATCGGACGCGAACTCGGGAAAAATAAGCGTTGGATTGTAGTTCTGGTATGCAACCAGACCTTCAATATACATGCCGTTTTCCAATGGCTTGAACCCGCCCCGCAGCTGGGTCGAACGCAGGCTTCTTGCGTCACCTGAAGCGCTGAGAAAGGCAAGAGATGACAGTGTCTCGTTTGGGGTTGCTGCAATGCTCAGCACCGCCAGCGCCGCTCGGGCCGCCGCTTCTGAGGCGTCTGGATCGAGGTTCTCAGCTTCTGATTGCGGGGCGAAACTCCAGATCAGAAACGATATGTACGCAACAAGTCTTTTCAATACGTGGGTTCGCCTGTCGAAGATGCTCTGCTGTAGCGTGCAACCACTTGGGAAGCGCAAGGAGTACTGGGACAATGCTATCCCAGTCGCATCCTCCTAAAAATCCAAAACAGCGAAGTCACGGCTATGAATCCTGAAGGCGGGTATTTTGGAAACACCTAAGGGCGACGAGTTTTCAGGCCACCTCTGCCGCACATCTATCGACCGCCAACTGGAAAGTGATTTGGCAAACGGCATTTGATTGGGTTCAATTGGATCAGGAGGTGCGCCATGAAACCGGAACGTTTCGAGAAGTTTTACTTTGCCAAAGTCGGCATGGGCGAAGCTTGTGGTTGCGCCGAACGAGTGATCGATGTGTTCGAATTCAACCGGAAAGGCGGCATGCAATCCAAGCGGGCGCTGAAACAGGACCGGCGGAAACACAGGTCATTCCGGTCATGGGCCGTCAAATACGGACTTCTGAGCCGCAAACGCCAGTTTTAGGGGGGCTCTCGCAGCTCTCGTCATCTATTGGCTATGAGTCCTGACCCTAGGCAACGCAGGCCAATACGTTCCCGATCAGGTGAGGCAGGTCGTGTAGCATGAAAGATGCTTCGCGCTGCCGGGAGCCGTTCTTCGACACTCACTTCGAGATGGGGGACTCTGAGACCCAGGGGTCGCAACCGAACAGCGGCAGCAGTTTCATGCTACGAACTAAATCTGCCACATACTGTTTTTATTGAATAGCGAAATTGATTCATACAATATAGTTGAAAATCGAATAGATACTCCATGGATATTGAACTCGCGCGAACATTTCTGGCGATTGTCGAAACGGGCAGTTTTCTGGAGGCTGCCAACAAGGTTTACGTCACGCAATCAACAGTGAGCATGCGTATTCGGTCACTCGAACAACAGCTTGGGCGACCAGTGTTCGAGCGAGGGAAATCCGGCGCCACACTTACTCCGGCCGGGCACCGCTTTCACAAACACGCGCAAGCACTTGTCAGGTGCTGGACACAAGCCCGGATCGACGCCTCCCTGCCTGATGCTGTGGAAGCTGCTCTGGAAATCGGTGCCGTGCCCAGCTTGTGGGACGGGTTCCTGATCGACGCGATGCCAGAGTTGATGCAAGCGTTTCCGAATGTGGCGGTTCACGGATCTACGGTTTCAACTGAAACTCTGCTGAGCCAAACGACTGCGGGCGCGCTGGATTTGGCTGTGATGTATGATCCGCGGAACACTGTCGGGCTGACCGCAATGCAGTTGTTCGAAGATGATTTCGTACTCGTGAGCAGCGATTTCGATACCTCGCGAAACCCATTTGAAGAAAACTATGTTTTGATCGACTGGGGGCCTGAATTCCGAGCCGATCACCTGCTGAACTTTCCGGAAATTCCGACGCCAATGTTGCAGCTTGGTATTGGCACTCTCGGCCTGAACTATTTGAAAGCCCAGCCGGGAACCGGATTTTTCCCCTGGCGGGTAGTTGCGCAGGAAGTCGAAACCGGTTGGTTGAGGGTGATTGAGGATGCTCCTCGGTTTGCTTATGCCGCCTATGCCGTTTTTGCTGACGATGATCCTGAAAGCCTCCCCTGCAAGGCGGCCCAGCTTTTGAGTGACTTTGCAAAAGAACAGTTTCCCGTCACGGCCTGAGATGGCGGGCTACGCGCTGCTTACCATTTGGAAGGCGAATTTTCAGTTTTCGGAAGCCTCCAAGGTTTCGGTCGCTGCGGGCTGCATTTTGCCAGACTCGAACATTAGACCTGCGGTAATCCCGACCATCAAAACGCCGCCCATGATGGCCCAGTACCTCCAACCAAAAGATCTTTGCAAACGCATTTTTTCTCTCCAAGGTCGTCCGTCGAGACCAGATCAGTATAAGGAGGTATAAAAGTCTACCAAATCGAAGGGATTGACACTCAAAAAGGCAATGTACTGAAAACAAACATCTATTCAGATCATCGATAACACAGTTGAGAAAAAATCATATAGTTTAGCACTCCGAAAACGAACATTGATCTCCTAAAATAACGAAGTAGAGAGAAAGGAGGTATCGATGGATAGGCGCTGGATTAATCGCGTTACCGAACACATAAGGCGTTTCATTGCGTCACAACGGTTCGGGATCGTGAAGCACTCGGCAGCACAACAGCAGGAATTGCAAAGCCCACAAGATTGGGACGATGCCGCCGAGATATGGGACCCGTCCGAATTCGACCCGGAGAAAGAAAATCGGGAACGACGTTTGCGCCCGAGCGATTATGAATGGGAAGTAACCGGCGAACTTCCTTGGCGCGGGCATAATCACCGATTCAAAGGAGGCTGAGGGATATCCCAAGCCTGAACGTTGGATATTTCAGTCACAGGTGACGCAATACTCGCGCCCCTTGATCCCGCATCGTATACAGTTTGGGATCCGACGGCACCGAATGTGAATTCCCACTCCGGATAGCACGCC
This sequence comes from Ruegeria sp. CE8, assembly GCF_056537465.1. NCBI lineage: Bacteria > Pseudomonadati > Pseudomonadota > Alphaproteobacteria > Rhodobacterales > Roseobacteraceae > Ruegeria > Ruegeria sp. CE8. Next base: position 180,278 of record NZ_JBQFRP010000012.1, on the reverse strand, counting down.
CCAAAACAATTGAGATTGCAGAAAAATTACGTCGCTTTCAGCCTCTTAGGTCGAAAACAGCGCAGCGCCATCTGCGCGTTTTGGCAAAATTCAGTACCAATCAAGAATGGTGTACAGAATGCTGGAAGTTCATTCGATTCCCGGTGCATTTACCGCGCGGGAATGTGAGCAAATTGTTGCTGCATCACAAAAAGCCCCGGCAAACGAGGCTCTGCTTGTTGGGCAGAACAAGGATCATAATCTGCGCAGAGCGGATGTGACTTGGCTGGACGACGTCGACGGCTCTGATTGGGTGATGTCACGCCTGATCGATGTGGTCCGTCGCTCCAACACCGACAAGTTTGGCTTCGATCTGAGCGAGTTCGCCGAAAGTCCGCAGATTGCCTGCTATAAAGCATCAAATGGTGGTCATTTCGCGTGGCATTCCGATATCGGCGACGGGCCTGTCGCCCGAAAAAGAAAGCTATCGCTGGTCGTTCAACTCAGCAAACCCGGAATGTACGACGGCGGAGACTTGGAGATAATGCCGGGCGCTTATGCAGTAACGGCCAGCCGGCATCAGGGCAGCGCGACCATCTTTCCCAGCTTCTTGTTGCATCAGGTGACACCGGTTGAGAATGGTGATCGGTATTCGTTGACGGTCTGGGCGCATGGCCCGGCATTTCGGTGATGATTTCCGTACCCGTTTGATTAAAGTCGGGACCCATTGATTTCCGTTTTGCGGCGTGATTCACGGTTCAAAAACGAGCGATGAACGTGTCTGATCTCTTCTGACTTACGGATGCGCAAATGGCGCGTCTGGAGTCTTTCTTCCCGAAGCCCCATAGCAAGCCGCGCGTCGATGACAGGCGTGTGGTGAGCGGGATTATCTTCATCAATCGCAATGGTTTGCGGTGGCGGGATCCAGCCGTCGGCACGTATAATGCGAATATGACAAGAGATATTGAAGCCAACGCTAAGACAATCGCTGATGCCCTGACCTCTCCGGTCAGGATGACGGGTTTGGTCATATGCGTTTCCTCTTAGATTGTGGGGCACCGCATTGGGAAGCATGGATACAAAAAGACCGCCCAAGCGGCGGCCTCGGAATAGATGGTATTATCCGGCCGCCTTATTTCGGGGCCAGCCACCAGAGTGTCGAAAGGAGCATCAGGTTATCCATGCCGACAGCGGTATTGCCGGAAACGAATGCCGTCAAGCTGACACTGTGGGTGATTCAACCGCAGATCGCTTCACATAACACCCGTTCAGCGACGTTCGTGGTTCGTGATCCGGCGCGGGTTGGAGGCCTTCACGAAGAAAAAAAGGTGGCCCGCAGTATTGTGTCATGGTTTCGATGCTTGTGTAGCTGAAATCTCTGAAGCCGATTTTGTTACACTGAAGTGTGGCAGACAAGCTTACCTGTCTCCAACTGACCTTCACTCATATCCTCTCTCGGGCACCAGATAGAAAAGCCATGCTCATGTTCTCTCAGAATGCCCAGAGCATCATCAGATCGGAAAGTGATCAAACAATCCATACCGCGTAGTTCAACAGGATGCGTTGACGGGGGCAATGCGCGTCCAAACAGACGATGGAATCTGTATCCCGTGAGGACATCGGACAGAACACACTGTAGATATGAAGGTATATCTGCGAGGTCGTCCTTTTCGAAACCACCTTTCCTATTTTTAACGCGCACACGCAGTTGCTGAGAAATAAACGTGTCCCGGCTTGGTGCAAGCGCCCATTTTATCGAAAATTCACCAAGTTGTTCAGCAAATGCTCTCCGCTTCTCGAGGATGCTCTTCAGTTCACCCTGGTCGATTGGAGTATCAGGTGGCATCGCCTCTGCTTTCGCCACAAATTTATCGAAAGCTTCAAAAAACCCAGGGCCAAACCTTTCCATTGCCGCATAATGCTGTGCCAACTGCTCGTCATGACGTTTCAGGGGAGGCGAGTTTTCATCACGTTGTGACATCTTCTCGTTAAACTCCTGCCGCGACTTGTCGTCGTAAGTGCGGTTGTAAGCAATGCTCTGGGCTTCTCCTGCTGCAATTCCCCAGTTGGTGATCCACTCTTCTGCGGGTGGGTCGATAAATGCGCGGTCCTCGCCAGTGTCCATCTCGTAATGCAAATTGAGCGCCCAACGCGGGAACGTCTTTCCAAGACCGAAGAACCCGGCATCATCCAGATCTGGAAGGTCCTCTGGGACTTGCCTTGGTTGCGCTTTCTGCATCTGCTCCTCGGTCAGTTGAACAACACGATAGCTACCCGCATCCTGGCGCAGGAAAGACACAAACAGAAGCAGCGCCCCACTGTCTTTCAATTTGACAGGCTTTGGTTCCGACAAAGCATCAAGGTCGACCTGAAGAACAAAGTGCATCGGTCTCCCGTCAGGATCGCGCGGCCATGCGTGATCAACTGGCAAAAGCGGCAGGCCACCGAACCAGGATGTTGCGGTTTGGTCTGCCTCAAACGGTGAGCGGAGGTGCAAAAACCAAGCGGGCAGTTCCGCGGCGCGATCAGCCTCACCATCCATTGCAAGGAGTTCGCTGTTTCGGATTTCATCGTCCTTGGTGTTCCAGACGGTTTCCTTCTCGGGTGTCGTGTTCTGCTTTGTTTTCTCTGGCCAGTTCTTGATAAGAAGACCGACAAAACAAAGGGCTATGAAAAAGAAAAGGCACAGAACGCCTTGCGCCAACGAAATTTCACGTAGCTGGATGCCAATGGCGGCAATTGCCACAAACATGAAGGCTGCCGCGAAGAAAAAGGTGCTTATTATCTTTTGCATGGGCGGATCGTTCAATCGAAGCTTTCAATTGACCCACATCTAAACTTGAATTTTAGCAACCTAAAGCAGAATAGTACGCGACCAAAATTCGACCTTCTGTCTGTAGCCAACGTCGGAATTAAAAGGGCTCCGGCGCAACTGGCGCCGGGGCCTTTCTTGGGTCCCACCAAACGGAATGCGTCACCAGGAGACCCGCCTTTTATACCCGTCAACCGGAAAACGTGGTCAGGCCGCCGCGTAGTGCCTAAACACTTCCGTAGTGCCATCCTTGCGGATCAGGAAAACCGAATAGGCCTCTCGTTCACTCTCCGGTCCCATGCCGGGTGAGCCAAAGGGCATACCGGGAACGGACAGCCCCACCGCATCGGGGCGCTCGGCCAGAAGACGCCGGATATCGGTTGGCGGCACATGGCCCTCGATGATGTAGCCCTCGACCAGGCCGGTGTGACAGGAGGCCATCTCCTCCGGGACACCCTTTGTGGCTTTATATTGAGACAAGGTCTCCCAGGAGGCGTTCTGCACCTCCATCTCGAACCCGTCGCGCTGCATGATGTCGATCCAGGCACCGCAACACCCGCAGTTCGGGTCCTTGAGGACCTCTACCCGCGGTTTGGCGGTTGCAAAGGCTGGCGTGGCCAGAGCGATGCCGGAGGCACCGAGGCCAGCCAGAAAGAGGCGGCGGTCGAGTGTCGAGGTGGTCATGTCATTTCCTTTCCGTTTTCGCGCCCGCGGTTTGACGTGTTTCTTGTGACCGAAACCGCGGGCAAGTGTCATGATATGTGTCAAGCGGGTGGTCATGAGCCGCCCTGCATTTGTTCGCTTTCGGTGCGCACCGCTTGCATCTCGCGGATGCGCTCAGGCCAGGTGGACTTGATATAAGCAAGGATGTCCCAAATCTGCTGATCGCTCAGACTGTCGCCAAATCCCGGCATGCCGCTGGCAAAGCCGGACACGCCGCGGGTTTGCAGCGCTGCTGCACCACCCTGTTTGGTGTAGTCAAACAGCAGCGCATCCCCGTGATGCCAGGTATGGCCGGTCTCGTCATGAGGCGGAGCAGGAAGGGTGCCATCCTCATTTGGGGCACGCCAGTTGGGCTGTCCTTCCAGTTCAGCGCCATGGCAGGAGGCGCAGAATTCGGCATAATGCACCGCGCCCTCCTCAACATCGGACTCTTTCGGTAGCACTGGCGGCCCCGCCTGCGTGCCTGACGACGCGAGCCAGGCGACCGCAGCACCGGTGACGACAATCCCGGCCAAGGCAAATGCAAAGATGGTTCCAGTTTTCATTGCCTCATCCCCCTTCATGTTCGTCCATCAGGTAGGTCGCGATAGCCATCCGGTCGGCCTCAGTCAGGAAACTTGTGCCGTAAAGCACGACCTCGCCCATGGAGCCGCCAAAGGCGTCCCCTTCGGGTGTGATGCCGGTGCGCAGGGCATAGGCCAGGCTGGCCACGTCCCATCCCTTGTCAGCCAATGTCACATGATCGATAGCCGGTGCTTTCTCACCGCCGGGCAGCGCATCGCTCCCCAGGAAGTGCTCTGTGTCCGACTTGCGCGCGCCAGCGAGGTTACGCGCCGTATGGCAGGCCGCGCAATGGCTGGCGCCTTCGACCAGTTCGCGACCGCGGTTCCATACCGCGTCCTTACCCGCCACCGGTCCTGTCCTCGGCGGCTCCAGAAAAGCGACGCGCCAGAGTTTCAGCGCCCAGCGCTGGTTGAACGGAAAGCTCATCTCGGGCGGACGCGATGGTTCGGCGACCGGTGGAACTGTTCGGAAAGCCGTCCAGAGATCGGCAATCTCCTGATCCGAGAAGTTGGCATAGAAAGGATAGGGGAAGGCCGGGTAGTAGGCGTGCCCTTCGGGCGAAACCCCCTCGCGGACGGCGCGGGCGAACTGTGCACGGCTCCAGCCTCCGATCCCGTGGTCCGGGTCGGTGGTGAGGTTCGGCGAATACTGCGTGCCAAACGGGGTTTCCAACGCCATGCCACCCGCCAGTGGCGCTCCGCCTTTCGCGAAATCGGTGTGGCACGCGATGCAGCCGGAGGCGCGGGCCAAATAGGCACCGCGGTCGACATCCCCCTCCAGGGTGATGGGCGCGAGAGGCTGGCCGATCGGCCAGGCCATCAGGCCGGCAAGGCTAACCGCGGCGATAACGGCGCCAGCCAGCCCCAGACGATAGAACATACGCATCGTCCTGGCCTATTTCTCGACCCGAAAGCGTGTATGGCAGGCCGAGCAGACCTGCCCCATCATGGCGAAAACCCCGTCGGCCGGCATCTGCGACAGGTCCATCGTGTCGAATTCAGCGGCGCCACCCATCATGCCACCCCCCATCATGGAGCCACCTGTCATTGTGCCGCCCTGACCGCCCATCATATCGCCGACTGCTGGCGCTTCGCGCGCCATCATCAACCCGTTTTCGGAAGCTTCCGCCAATCCGTCTGCCATCACACGCAGCTGATCGGCCAAGGCCGAAAACGCCTCCCAGTCCTGCCAAATCTCTGGCTTCGCCTCGGATGGCGCATCAAGACTGCCTTCGGGGAACAATTTTGTCAGCGCCTCGCCCGCATGGCGGCTGACATCCTCCGACCGTTCGCGCACCACAGCGGCATCATAATCGACCTGCCCCCGCATCATCGGGGTCAGCACTTTCATCGCATCTTTCATCACGCCCATGCTATCCATGCGTTCTTTGACAACGCCGGTGGCTCCGCCATGCGCAAACACCGATTGGCTTGCCACAGCCAGAACGGACGCAACCACCGCGCCCAGCAACAGTTTTTCAGTTTTCATCGGATTTCCCTGTCTGAGTTATCTCATCACGCCAAAGGACGTGTGCGGATACGGATCAGATCAGGGCTTTGGGTGGGGGCGGATCAAAATTCGAAACAACCGGGATACCCTTCGTCGCGCGCGGCAGTCCATACCGTTCACTGCATCCCAATAAATCCGCGTTCAGATTTGACAGTTGGACAATCGCAGGTCCACTGCAAAACGCCCCCCCGTGACAATGGCCCTGATGGTCCTTTGCGGAATGTTCAGCGTGCGTTTGAACTTCGACGGACACCAAGGAGGGCTCATGTTTTCCATGGGCCTCAGCAACACCGCCGGACAAAAGCAGAGCAGCGATGAACACGCCGGCCGCGACGAGCATCAGCCCGATCCATCTGCGACTGTCCAAAAGCACCGCTCAGCTCATCCCGTTGTCTTGTTCCAATTCTCTCACCGAGGCGATGATGTTCTCAACGTCCGCGCAGGTCAAGCCTTCGACCAGCGACAACTCGCCAAACCGCCAATGACGCGCGTTCACGCGCTTCTATTCCCTTGCGTTGAGCCCGAGACCGGCAATGATATCTGCACCGACAACTTCCATTCGGCGGCCCGTCATGATCAACGCCCGGAATACCGCCGGCAAGACGTTTTATAGCGCTCTACCTCACTCTCGGACGGCAGATCGCCGGACGGTGCCTCAAGCCGATCGATCTGTTCGACGGAGAGTCCCGAGACATCCGTCAGCGCGTCTTTCGTGAGCCCCGCCAGCTTTCTCAGTTTCAAGAGCTCCAGGGCAAGGTCCGTCTTCTTCTGATTTTGCGCGAGAAACTCTTTGAGCTCTGGCCTCTCCTCCAGGATAGCTTGCTTCAGTTCCTCGACGCTCATACTGCTTCCTTTCCCAACCGACCCCTCCAAATCGATGCCATGCTACCAAAAAATTGCCTGTCCGGGCACCCTTTGCAGCGTCATCGCCAAACCTGGCAGACAAGGGATACGCGTAAAGCCGGTCAATCCCGCCAATCGCATGTTGACACATCCGGGCCGGAACCGTCCAAATGCAGCGAAAATTCGGAAGCGCCGATCATGTCGAAACAAAGCAAGACTCTTTCAAGGATCCTGCGTCACGAGCCTGAACTCGTCGGGCTGACCCTTATGCCGGGCGGCTGGGCGCGTATTGACGATCTTTTGCGAGGGATGAAACGCATCAGTCAGCCGCTGAATGTCGCAGAGTTGCGCAAAATCGTCGAGGAAAACGATAAAAGGCGGTTCACAATCTCGGACGATGGGACACTCATTCGCGCGGCTCAGGGACACTCGGTCGATGTTGACTTGGGTCTCGAAGCCTTAGCGCCGCCGAAAACCCTGTATCATGGCACTGCCAGATCAAATCTCGACAGCATATTCAGCGAAGGTCTGAAACCAGGCAGGCGGCAACAGGTCCACCTTTCTCCTGATCCTGAAACCGCTGAAAAGGTAGGGCAACGGCACGGAAAACCGACCGTCCTTCGGATAGAAACTGGCAGTATGCATCGGGACGGTTATGCGTTCTATCGGGCAGACAATGCGGTTTGGTTGACGGATTTCGTCCCTGCGCAATACCTGGGTTTCTAATCCGACCGCGATACTTGCAAAACGGACGGGCACCTGAACCCAGCGGGCTTACTGAACGAACATGGCGATCGAGGGCAACGGTCGTGAGCAAACCGTCTTTGAAACAGCGGTTCGAACGTTTGGGTCCCGTCAGGGAAATCGACCGGGTGCCGGCTGGTTCGCCAGAATACGTTGCGCTGATCCGGGAGCAGGACAGTGAAGTGAAAATGCCGTCGGCCGTGATAGCTTTGGCACGGTGGGGTGTCCCCATGCTCATGGCAAAGCGTTGCCTGGTGGGTTTCTTGAAAGATGGTCAGGCCGCCATTCATCTGCCGACAGTGGAAGACCGAGGAGCACTGCAGGCAAATCTTGAGAAGGCTGGTATCGGCGTGCGATTCTTAACAGCAGATGCTTATGGGCATCGCGAACGATTATGGGCGATCCTAAAAACTATAGGTACGCTCACAACGCTGCATTTCCGACGTTGATTTTATTAAAGAAAATCTTGGCAATTCGCCCATAATTCTGCGCGGTATTTGCGCAAAACTTTGCACGATTTGCCCATAAGTTTGCATGCTACAGAGAACCCGTCGAACAAACAGGCTCTTAGGCTTAACTGCGGTGCCCAAATGCAACTTACTCCCAATAACTAGCAGACGAGCGCCAGGCGTTGGCTTCGCTATCCCAAACACTGGCGCTGACGCATGGCGTCGGATTTATTTCGTCGCAATAGGAGCCATTTATATCTGCGACAACAACGCGTCGACGACCAAAATCAACGACTGTCCAGCCTTGGTTGAGCAAGGAGTGCACCTCTTCGCCAACCCAAAAGTGCGACATGCATCCGCCAGTTCCGCAGTAAAGAGATGCGGCGCTCGAACACGCAAAACCAGACTCATTCAAAACCCATTCGCGTTGTAGATCTCCGTCGAGATCGACCCTTTCAACCGCGCCCCAGGCTATGTCAAACTGACCGTCGTTGAACTCCGCGCAGGCTCGTGCCGCCAGATCAACCTTCGTCTGCAAACCGGGCGGAAGTTGCGAAACATCAGCCGCGACAGCTGGTGGGGTCCAAACAAGGCCCGAAGCAAGCATAATCCCGGCGACCGAACATTTCATCTGACGCGCTTTTTGGAAAGCTGGTTGGAAGGAGGTATCAGTTGCACTGATCATACCTGTAGTCCCCGTATTCCAGCCAGTTTACCGAGCCTTCGCTAAAAATCAGAAACTCGGACCTGTCTTCCCCAAGCAGGGCGACGACAAATCCGGCCGGCGGCTCAGAGTTTCCGAAGTAGCTGTAGGCCGTCATGGCTCTGATCGACTCGCCGTTAACCGTTACTCTTGCGTCCCACTCTCCCTCCGGTTTTTCCAAAATTACAGGTTCGATCACGCGCTCTATCGCCCCGCCACCACAATAGACGATGCCTTCGGGCGCTTCGTAGGAAGCACCCTGGCTAGTATCTGAAGCGCAGGCGGAACGAAGGGATCGAATTGCCGCGCCGGAACCTTTCAAGTCAAAGATTCCATAGCTGATATCTTGATCAACCATCGACAGGTTTACCGATGCATTGGCCGAGAGCTGGTCTAGTACAAAACCATAGTCCTGCTGACTATTGAAACTGACCTCGACGGGATAATTGTCGACGATCTGCAAGGAAGCGTTTTCTGCGCCAACCTGAAATGCCCCAACTTCGGTGGTGCCGTTCTTCAAGAAACGAATGGAGAGCCCCTGCTTGTCCACAATGTCCTGGCTGTCCTCATATCCAGCCGGAGCAAAGCGCATACGTTTACACTGAAGTTCCAGCGTCATGTTTCCGGTTTGATTAAATGCATTGGGATTAGGCCCGGAGTTGAACGACCATTCCGCCGATGCTGTAGTTGCCATTGCCATCATTAGCGTTCCAATGGAAATCGTCTTGAAACTCATTTTTTCTCTCCATGGAGTTACGGTTCGCACTGTCGTTCAGCGGAGATTCCAACCAATTGCCCGGACAGCCAGGTCAAGAAACAGGTTCGCCGTATTCGTTTGCGCCTTCTTGGGAAGGTCGTGTCAGCCACCAGATCATCAGGACAGACAGAACCAATTGAAGAATTGAGACAACAACAATACCGGTTACGCCCAAGACTGCCGCGGGTCCTCGTAATGCATCGGGGTTTTCGGTCCCTTGCTCCAATACCGAGAAGAACGCCACCCCACCCAGCATAACAAAAAGCGTTGTAATGCTGAGCGCCATCGGCAGCAGCAAATACCAGCCAGGTCGTCCTGTATCATGCAGCCTCCGCCAACCGGCGGCCAGCATGGGTATGACAACGGCCAGTTGGAAAACAGAGGACAGAACCCGAGATCCCTGCCCTGTTTCGGGGTTGGTCCCGAATATGATCGTATCCAGCACAGCTAAAGCAGCGCTCGCGACAACCACAAACAAGAAGAACCACCAGTATTCTGAGCGTAAAGCCCGACCGGAGAACTGGAAGTATTTCGAGAAACACGTTTTAACTGCTTCGCCAAATCCCATATTTCACTCCATTCTTTCTTTGCGGCCTCAAATCGCTTCGCCGTTCAGGGGAACACACTCGCCCCTAAGGATGCTCCCTCTTACCTTTTTGTTTGAGCGCAGAGGCCTATCGTACGAGAGCGTAGAGAAATTTACGCGCGGAAAAAATATTGATTTATTAGAAATTAGATTCAAACATGCGAATTCGACACAACTTTATTTTACCTCCGTTATTGTCGTTGCTGCTCGCTGTGCCGAGCCCTTCCGACTGCTGGAGTGAGTGCTGGCGGTCGGAAGGCACTTTACAATGATTGAGCGCTGGGAGGACGCGATGCTCAGACTAAACGTACTCGCCCTCTGTCCAGAGTTTGCTCTAGCATTTGCTAGTGACGTCATTCGGCCTTCACACGTTATTGTCGGCCCCGATAGTCAACGACAAATCGTTCCGCCGACCAAGCCCCCCGCGGCAAGTTTTGGGAATGGTAGTCACAGGATCAAGGTATGTTCAATTGGCTGCCCAGAAACGAGAGCTTCAAACAAGCGCATCCAATTTGATTAATTTCAGCGAACCCAGAGGGAGAAGAAAATGACCAACAAGATGGTGATGGTTGCGGGCGCAACTTGTTTCGCACTGCTTGCGGCCTGCGACGATACGAGTACATCCAGTGCGTCCGCCGAACTCACACCCGCTCAGCAGGCGTGTTTGCGAGATGTAGCCAACACAACGAACAATTCGCAAGTCGTGGTGCTCTCATCCGCGTTTAGCGAGGCGGGAACACAAGTCACTGTAGGCGTTGGTGAGGATCGTGCTCCTTGGAATTGTATTGCCTACAGTGATGGAGCAACAGCTGGTATCGAGTTCCTGGGCGACGAAGGCGCATTGTGACCTGTCTTCTGCGTAGCCGAAACGGCTGCGCAGCACTGGCTCGCTCTTCGGATAGTTCGACTTGGTTTGTAGAACCACCATCATCGTATTCGCTATCCTGTACCTGTTGGCGTTGGTTGCGTTCTTAACGGGCACATTTGGCTGGTTGGGGCAGGAACGAGACCCTTTGTCCGGGGTGTTCCTTCTGCCGTTGGGACTACCTTGGATACTTGTAACGGACTTGATCTCGGAGTCGGCCAAACCGTGGTTCGCGGCGATTGCACCGGTTCTCAACCTGTTAGCATTGGTCTTGATTTGCAGATGGGGACGCGGATTGCGCCAGTAGTGGTGGCTGAACTCTTTCTCACCAAAAGGGAGGAAAACATGGGAAAAGTGATCTTGGGAACGCACCAGTGCCAAAAAAAATGATAGGGTCAGGGCAACAAGGCCCAAAGCTACAATCCCCTTCATGATACTCACTCCTTTAGATGAGCTTCATGTGGGAGTTGTCTTTTGCTGAGTGTATTTTGCTTTGGCTAAGTTTTTTAACTGAAGACTGCCTGTGGAGTTGCCTCTTCGGAACGCCGTACGCTGCAAACGTTCGCTAAGAAAAGACAGGTTCAGCACCCAAAATGAAGGAACTGCACATCCGCGTTCAGGCATTGGCACAACTCGATCTCAAGCGGTGTCAAGCAGACCTATCTGAATATCACAGCCCTTTCTTGGGAGGCCTTCAGAAGAAACCAATCTCACTGACATCTACACGGGCCTCGTGATCGCGCCCGTAGGCTACAACTCCAACTGAAGTGATTTTGTCAGCATCGGGAATAGCGCGCAACATGGCACCTGAAGCCTTGAAGCCTGACAGAGGTAGATAGACTTCGGTCCATTCGTCAGAAGTTGCGAACTCGGCCTGATAGTATTGCCACGGTAGCACCGTGCCACGTGTTCGAAGGTGAACGAAGTATTGCTCACCGTTCCCCCGCACCAGCAGCCTGACGCCTGATACACTTGCATCTGGCCCGCCCGGCAACTTGCGTCGGAACTGGATGAAGCCGCCGTTGTTTTCTGTGCTGACGGTTCCGGTCAACCGAGCGAATGCATCATCACCTTCCGAACGAAACTGCACCTCCCCTGAAGAAACTCCTCCCATGACGGCGTCGGCAACGTAGTCCCAACGCGTCTCCGGAGACTTGGAGAAGTCTTCTGCAAGATTTTCATCAGCCTGTGCCATTGTAGATCCGATGATTACAAGACCTGAAACAAGCCGAGCGAAGTTTCCAAACATTGCGTTCTTTCTCAGTTCAATATCGCGATAGAAAGGTTCAAGGCCGTGGCAAAAGCCACCCACGCCAAGTAAGGCAAGAAGGCCAGTGCTGAGACTCGATCAGTGTACCGGACCTCCGCGATGAACAAGACAATCACAATCAGCAACGCGACAATGACCACAAGGGCAAACCACGGCAGCTGCATTACGAAAAAGGTTGGGGACCACAAAAAGTTCAGACCCATCTGCGCCTTCCACAGCTTCATGGCGGTCGAGCTTCGGTCTGTTTCGAACTGACGCCAACCTACCATGGCGATCAAGACATAAAGCACCGTCCAGACCGGGCCAAAAATCAAATTTGGTGGATTGAAAGCCGGTTTAGATAGCTGCGCATACCAATCACCGGGTGCGGTCAGTGTCCCGATCAGGATGCCGCCTCCCAATACGAGCGCAAGAAAAGCTATGCGGATCAACCAATTCGACATTGTAGGATAGCTTTCAGCAGTCCTTGGTTGTCACTTTAACAAGTGCTTCGGAAGAGAAGGTCGCCGTACTGGTCTCATCCGCATCGGTATATGATACAGTGGCCCCTTCGATCTCCGATCCCGTTACGGTGATTTCGCGTTGCCCGATAGTGTCATCTACATCGATGTTAAAGGCGAGTTTGTCCCCGGCTGCGAGGGAGGCGATCTCAAGTTCTATTGAATTTTGCCCGTCCACGACCGAAGGAAATTGACGCAGAGCATCCGCACCCTCAACGAATTCGAGAGGTTGGAATACCTCCACGCCGGCACCCTTTTCGGTAACGTCGAAAATCAGACGTCCAGCAGATTGCGAAAAGTCAATTTTGAGGGTCGAGGCTTGTACTTCGCAAGCTCCGACATTTGTCAGAACAAAACGGTCCTTGGGTGCGCCTTCTACGAAGCGAATTTGAACACCAGCTTGAAGCGAAGTGGCTGCAAATAATCCAAGAGTCGCCGCTAAAATACTCTTCGGGAGCATATTTATCTCCTTCCTAATGGGTTCTTGATAGATACGCTACGGCGGGTTTCTTGGATCAGACTTATGCCCTTTGACTTTCGTGGTTTACCCGACAGGACCTTTCGAAATTCCATGTACCGCTATCAGAACGGCTAAGTCAAAACATGCCGTTTTCATTCTCGCTGTTTGCCGGAACCTCCTGAAGAACGTCCCAGTGCTCGACAATCTTCCCATCGACATCCAGGCGAAAAATATCGATCCCTGCGTACTCGAGACCATCGGGCCAGATTTGGTGGCAATGCAGAACAACGTGGTCGTATTCAGCAAACGCACGTTTGATATCCACACGCTTTCCCGGATATTCGGCGGCCATCCGTTCGAAATATTCGACAAAGGCTTGCTTGCCGTCGCCAACATGTGGGTTGTGCTGCGTATAGGTTTCACCAACAAAGGTCGCTATGGCTTCCGCAGGCCGACACTCATTGAACATCATTTCGTAGAAAGCAATGACATTTTTTTTGTTGGTTTCGAGGTCCAGGATGCTGATCTCCAATTCGACGTTTGTACCGCCCAAAAATGTCGGTCCGCGTAATTCTTGGAAGCAACCCGGTAGTGATCTCGATCACTAATCGGCAAGAATTTACGAGCTTAGTTTTGCGTTCCGACTATTTCGAGTGTTTGTCCCTTACTCGATTTCTTCAAAGTCTATGTGAATGTGATTTCCATCAGGATCGGCCACATGGATTTGGACCATTCGAGCCCCTGGGACGTCAGTTTTGCGATACTGGATCTGACTCGAGATCAGCTTTTCCTCGAATGCGCCCAACCCAGTGGCTGAGAGCGCAAAATGCTCGAGCTTGAGCTTCACCTCGGAGCCGACATTGGGCGTTCCTTCATGACCCACAAGGTGGACCACCGCGTGATAACCCGCATACAACCATGCTCCGGGGAACGGAAAATCGGGGCGGGCCCCAGGTTTCAAACCCAGGACCTCTTCGTACCAAGTAACCATCTCTGGCAACCTAGTCGTCACGATATTCACATGATCCAGCCGCTCAATTCTCATCTAGAATCCCTCAAGCACGAGCTTTCCTTTGGCCTTGCCACTTTTAAGGATAGCATGCGCTTTCATTAAGTTTGCAGCATTGATTGTACCAAGTGTATCGGTCGCTGTGGATATGATCTTTCCATCGTCTATCAACCCGGCGACCTGATTCAGGATTTCGCTTTGGCGATTTATATCTCCAGTTCCAAAAAGCGACCGAGTGTAGACGACGCTACCGTTGCTATTGCTCAATTGCTGTGCCTGGTCCCCGAAGACTCGATTACCGGGATTCACGAGCGGGCCAACTACGCAGATTCTCCAGAGACGCAACGCTATTTCGAGGGGTTGCGCTTGGCCGGCCTGCCCGAGTGACAGGTTGAGGGTCAGAAATCATTTCAAAGGCAACGGCGGTTCTTGGAGTAGTTCTGACGCAGACCACAGTAAGCGATATTTTCCGAGGAATGGCTCAACTATTTGGGAAACAGAAAGGTAGCCACAAGTCTCGCGCCCCAACCTTTTGGCCCGGTATCAGGGCCGTCGGCCCAGTAGCGTATTCCTCCGCCTACGCTGATAAGCTGATCTCCAATCTGGGTAACCCTGGTGACAACGCCGTTGATTGGCACAGACCATTGATCGTTTTCCCAGTCGTAGGTGGACTCGGTGTTTAATGTAAACGTCCACGCATTCGAATTTGTGTAGGAAATAAATGGCTGTAAGAACGTCTGGTTGATGTCAGTATCACCATCAATGTCCCAGATGTGATTTGTCAGGCCACCATATGTCCACGGACCCTGCTGTTTGAGTGCCACGCCGGTAACTCCAGCACCCCACTCTCCGAGACCTAAGCTGTTATCTGTCGACGTCGGCAGCAGAAAAACGGGTCCAGCCCCCCAGATCCAACCGCCCGAACTTGGTTTTTTGGGCGAAAGAAATAAGCTTTGAACAGTATCTCCTAGCCCAGTCTCAGATCCAGAACCCGGTAGGCCACCATCTATGGAGGCAATTGGAAGAATTGTTCGGGATATGAGGTTCCAATCGTCCGCAAGATCAAATGGAACAACCGGTTGCACGTTTAATATCCAACGCGAACCATTTCTGTCGGCACCCAAATTCTGATCATAGTTCAGCTGGAATGGCACACTAATGAGAGCGGCCACTGGGTTAGCAAGTTGCTTTGCTAGTTCTTCTTCCTGGGACTCTGCCCACGCAGTACAAGAAAGGGCACCAATCCCGGCAAGTATGGAGCAGCATAGCAACCTTAGGTTCATAGGCGGTCTCCTTTCAGCCGGCCGTTTTCTCATGGGTAGCTTGCACTTGAGATCGCCAGGTTGGCAATGACGTCAATGGCTCACTCACAGTCCGCCGCCGCCGAACTGGATGAAATTATCCAGCACGGTTCACTTATAGCCAAAATACTTGATCGAACCTGGCTTTCAGACTGTCTCCATAAGCGTGTCCGAAAGCACATCCTCTGAGAGCGCCCCCGGTGCGCCTATAGCGACAAGCCTTGTTTCGGGTTTGCGGTCACCCCAAGCACCATCCCGTGCGATGTCCATACGTTTTCCAACCACTTGAACAAGAATGCGATGATCTGGATCCTCCTCGCTAAAAACAAAACCCTTGAGACGATAAACGTCGCCCGGAAGCTTCCGAATTGCACTCCGGAGGGAAGACAGGCTTATTGGGCGTTCAGCTTTCATCATAGTTGTTGAGAAGCTGTCTGAGTGATCAGAGTGATGACAACCACAATTTGGTCCATGTTCATGGTGATCAGGTATTTCCGTTTCGAGTTGTTCGGCGGCAAAGCGACCAACAGAAAGAAGTATGTCGAGTGGGACGTCTGCGTTTACAGCTTCGACCAGACGATATCGACGGAAGCGAGACCCGAGCCAATCGTGCACCTTCTGAATTGTGGCCCTGTCGACAAGATCAACCTTGTTCAGAATTACCATGTCCGAAAATGCAATTTGACGGAGCTTAAGTTCCATTTGTTCCGGCGCGGCAAATAACTGTTCCGCATCGACAAGACACATGAGGCTGTCTAAGCGGATCATGTCCCGGAACCGTTGATCCGTGAACGTCATCGCGATTGACGATGGGTCCGACACACCACTTGCTTCAAGGACGATGTATTCCGGTTTCTCAGGTCGGGCGAGAACGGCTTCCACCGTTTCGATCAAGTCATCTCGTATCGAGCAGCACACGCAACCATTCGCGAGGCTCATAACGTCATCTTCGAGGCCAACCACCAGGTCGGCGTCTACGTTTATGGATCCAAAGTCATTTACAAGAACCGCAACCCGCAACCCGTGATTGCCAGTGAGGATGCGGTTCAGAAGCGTTGTCTTACCGGCGCCTAAAAAACCGGTAAGGATCGTTACGGGGATCGCAGAAGTCGAACCAAATTCAATCATTGTTCGATCTCCTCTCAGTCTTCATCACGCGGGCCGATTACATCCGAAACTTTGATGGTAAAGTCCTGCGGCCAGTCTCCGCCGGGTGCTCGGAAAACGTCAGTTGGGTAATACTCGCGTGGATCGATCTCCATATCTCGATACTTCTGGTCTTGCTGATCTGCGCGGGTGAGCCTTGGGTTCGGCAAAGTAACTTCCTCTGGAAGCTCGATGCGCCCAGCCTCTGCTGCTGCAGCCAGTTCACGGAATGGCGGGACAGTGCCAGACTTTCCGGGCAATGCGGCTTTCCTGTACCAAATCGCATCCTTAGTTACGTTGACGACGGCCACATCGAGACCCCATTGGAACAGACCGTCGTAGTGGGCGCGAATACCCGCCAGCATTTCAGCGTCGATGTCTTCGTCTTGTGTGTAGTGTGTCACCATTCCCAAACGCGGCCTTGCGTCAGCAAAGAGCTTACCCACTGCATAGTGAGAGGTGTGATGCGTATCGATTGTGTAATTGAACAATTCCTGTGGGATACCGTATTTATAGGTCATCAACTGACCAATATCCTGTCCCGACATTTCGGTTACAAAGACATCAACACCTTCGCCGTATTTCCGTGATAGTTCATCCGGGCGACCATCGCCTGTCCATACAAAGCTCAGACCATTCCAATCGAGCCGATACCCAACTGCCCCGTCCTTGGCATGGCTACGAGGCCAGGATCGAACAGTCACGCCATCTTCGTCATAAACGATGCCGCCTTCCTGACGGAAGTCGAATTCATTGACTTCGATCTCGTAGCCGTCCCCAATCGGAAACACATCAAAGGCCTCCAGATGCCATTTGAGCATCTGTTGCATGCCTTTCACCATTCCGGCTGTGCCAAGTTCGGGTGTCCGACCAGAGGGACCATGGATGCGTAGTGGCGTGTAACCACCCGACCAGGCACGGAATGGGTAAATATAGGGAATATCGGCATAGTGGTCGACATGCAGGTGAGAGATGAAGATGTCGTTGATCAGCTGCCCCGGCACTTGCATGGCAATGATATTGCGTACACAACCGGATCCAAAATCGAAGAAGAACCTTTTTCCGTTACCCAGCTCGACCATAATACAGGTGCCCGCCTGATCTTCGCGCGGCGGATATGGCGTTGAGCCACAGAATGAGATTCGCATCTCATCTGGCCCCAACTCTTCACTGAGTGGAAAATAGTTTGCGTTAGAACCGGTCATGTACTTCGTCGGGCGGAAATACTCTGGCAGAGAGATGCCCCCTGCGGGCCGACCACCGTACGGATTCTTAAGAGATTCACCGAGTGGGCCGTCAACTTGGTGCGCCTCGGCACTTCCTGCCGCAAACCCAGCTGCCCCCGTTGCAGCCGCTCCAGTGGCCAAGCCCTTTAGAACACTCCGCCGCGATGGGTCTTCAATTTGGTCTTTCGTCTGAACCTGTTTGTCGTCCTGGTCTTTTCTATTGTCTTCCTTGGTCATGGATTGGCCCTCAGTTAGAAGTATCTCACAGGTTGCGCTTCAACATCCGGCGAAGCTCGTTGATGAGTTCAGATTTGATGTGGGCCCATTCGGCGCGCTCTGAGGCCATGATCGATGCGTCTTTCGAAAACGTAGATGCTTTCTTCAGGTCTTCGATGACCTCGCCGAGTAGCGCGTCCGTTTCGATGCGCCTCGACAGCACATCGGAAAGTTCTCGAATTTCTTCAATCAGGTCCACCGTCAATGGAAAAATCCCGACGCCCACTATCTATTCTCAAATCAAGATGAGTGCGGTTGACCGCAAAGGCCAAGTGAGTCACCGTGAGTTGGGGGTGAGTTGACATTGAACAAATCCAACGATTTGCTAATAAATCAACATGTTGAACGGCCTTCTCCGGAGCTCATCCGGGAGGCTCTGAGTCGAATTGTATCAAGCGACGGGTTTAAAGCTTCACCCCGACTCACGCAATTTCTCACCTATATCGTCGAAGAATCTCTGTCTGGTCGAAGCGCTCAGATTCGAGGCAAAGCTATCGCTGTTGAGGTCTATGGGCGGCGCATAGACGGTACTGGTGGTCAAAACCTGGTTCGCGTTGAGGCTAGGCGACTGCGTCGTCTTTTGCATCGGTTCTACGAAGATCACTGGGACGGCAATGGAGTTCGCATTTTTGTTGACCCCGGCGGATACAAGCCGCGGTTTTCATACGAACCTACAATCGAAGACCGCACATCAAGTGCACTGAAGGTCGACAATCCAGTTGGCCGTTGGCGTTCGCGGCAACTGCTGCCTGCTGGACTGGTTGTTCTTGCATTAGTCGCTGCGCTTGGCATCTGGATGAGCCAGGATAACAGGGAGGTTGTGCCAACGACTCAATCCATCGAGAAAGCAGAACGTGCAGCACTGGGAGAGCATTCGTTGACAAGACTCCAGGCGGCCAACCTTGCGGACCAAGCCCGAGGCATGTTTTTTCCCGTTTTTGATGTCAAACGTCAGAAAATAGCACTGGGAATGTTCCAGCACGCGATGGAACTCGACCCGGCCCTGTCTGACGGTTATGCCGGATCAGCGCAGGTCCTGGCGATCCTGGCGGTGTTGTCGCCGGATGAAGCACAAAGGGATGATTTTTTCAACCAAGCCTCAGAAATGTCTGGAAAAGCGCTAGAGTTGTCCCCTGCTAATGCGTGGGCAAATGGCGCAAATGGTTGGGTGCTGGCTGTCAAAGACCAGCCAAACGAGGCATTGAAATACGCAAGGATGTCGGTCGAACTAGCGCCGAATGATGGCCATATTCTCGACCTTGCAGGTATCACCGCCATCTTGGCTAACGCCCCGGAACTTGCTGCCGAGGTTAGCAACCCGGAGAGACCCAAATCAGGATCTGGTAGGTTTGGTGCGAGAAACATCTGGGGTGTTTCTCAACTCATGCTCGGGAACTACGAAAATGTTGTTGAAGCCTTTCAGGGCGCACCAGCTGCCGGAGCGCCTGTCAGTGCTCCTTCGCTTTTATTCCAGGCCGTTGCGCACGATCAGTTGAGAAATTCAGAAGAAGCACAACGTCTTGTTACTGAAATGAAAAAGACATGGCCCGAGTTTCCGTCCGAGTTTCTCGCCGACAGGATTTTTCGCAACGACGTCGATACGCGGAAAATAATTCTGGAGACGCTGAGTAGATACTGACGAAACCTATTGCGGCTATTGCCTATTTTAAGTTCAGACATTTGCCACCAGACTTGCGAAAATCGGAACTGATACCAAAAGTAGCGCGAGAATCCAGAATGCCGTCGCCAGTTTCGATGTCCCAGATATGAAACCAATCAACGCTGGCCCCGTACCCTGGGAGCCGGGCTGCCATGGCAAACGTTTTATGAAGCTTCCCACGCTTTCTGCCTGGCAGGTTTACTGATTCCGGGCGCGACCGGGCTTGCTGAATAGACTGCCTACAAGAAAATGCCCCGCAACTGCCGGCGGGGCATCATGACCGAAAACCAACAAGGACTCAAAACGCAGACCGCAGAACTATGGGCGGATACCGCAAAACTATGGGGTATCCGCAGTGCTATGGGGAATCCTACAAAGATGTAGGTACGCGCATAACGCTGCATTCCTATCATTGAGTTTATTCAGAAATATCTGGGTGTCGTCGCCCATAATTTTGCACAGCAATTGCGCATAAGTTTGCACGATTTGCTCATAAGTTTGCACTGTTCACCATACGCGCTCCATTGTCGATTGACTTAGCGTAGCTCGATCAACTTGAACGCATCAAAACTCAATCTAAAGTGCATTTTTGGCTGGAATAATTCAACCCAAGGCCGAACAACGCACCTCAATTGCAAGGTTGTGGTAGATGCCTTTCAACGTAGTGCGGCCAGGTCGGCCTTCTCGCAGGCAGCCAACTAGTACTTTGGCGACACAAAAAGATTGTAGGGACGCGCATTTCCAAACTTTCTTCAGAGGCAGATCAGCTAGCGCTCCAATCTGTCACAGCCAACAAGTTGGATTGCTAGCTGATCTGAGCAAGAGAACGCCGAAAAAGCCGTAGGCTCATTAGTAACAAAGCAATTCCCAACAACGTCATCCAAACGAATTCCGGCCAGACAATCTCAATACCAGCGCCTTTGAAAACAATAGCCTGACTTGCTGACATGTAGTGGCGTGACGGCAGAACCAAAGTACCTGCCTGCAACCACGCCGGCTGCCCTTCAATTGGGGTCTCTCCACCTGAAAGCATTAGCATTGGCAGCACAATCAACATGACCAGAAGCGCGAACTGCGCCATTGAGCGTGCAATGGTTGCTAGAAACACCCCAAGCGCCGTCGCAGTAAAAAGAAACAACGCCGTGCCAACCAAAAACAACATCTTGGATCCAGCGATACTAATACCCAGAGAACCCTGCATCACAAAGGTTAGTGAAAGACCAGCCGCGACCAAAACCACTGCTGCATTCGCCCAAATTTTGGCAATGGCAATGTCAAATGGAGCAAGAGGCATGGCAAGGAGATGTTCAATAGTCCCGTGCTCTCGTTCTCTAATCATTGCCGCTCCGGTCAATATAGTTGTGAGCCACATGATCTGGCCGATCAAAGCAACGATACCAGCAAAACGCACAGTATCTCTATTTGGGTTGAAGGCGCTTCTAAGAATGACACTGATTGAGGGAGCATCTACTAGATCGATACCAATTGCATAGCGATGTATTTCAGCGCTCAAGATACTGGTGATGTAGTTTGCACCAATTCCGGCCTGTTCCATAGCGGTTGCGTCAATAAGAACTTGAATCTCCGGACTGCGCCCCGCGCGCAGGTCCTTCTCGAATCCAGGGGGCACAGCCACAACGAAAATAAAGCGCCCAGCGTCCATGTAGGCAGGTCCTTTTCCGGGTTCGATTTGGACGACCGGTTGGAACTCTGGTGGGAAAAACGCTGTGGCAAGTGCTCGAGAAAGCGGCGAGTCGTCTTCATCCGCAAACGCTATCGAGGCATTGTTTACAGAACTTGCCACTCCGGTTGCTTCCATGATCGGGGCCAGCGTGAAAGACCAAACCAACAATGCCATCATCACCCAATCACGGCGCAGGCTCATCACTTCCTTCAAGCCTAGCCAGAATATGCAGTACAAGCGCTGCATTCACTTCTCCTGCGCTCGAAGACATAGGGCTGCGATCAGCGTCAGAACTGGTCCGAAGCAGGCGAGGGCCAGAATGTCCGGCGCAAGGGCCTCCCAACCCAAACCTTTAGTGAAGGCACCGACGTTTAGGTGTAGGAAATATGAGGAAGGCCAAAGTGAGCCCACCACTTGTGCGCCTCCTTCAAGCGTTGAAACAGGTTGCAACAGGCCTGAGAACTGGATTGTTGGGACAACTGAGGCGATGGCAGTTGCAAATGTGGCGGCCACCTGACTGGATGTCATTGTAGCGATCAATAACCCGTAGGATGTTGTTGCCCAAACGTAAAGAAGGGCACCAACAGCCAAAGGGAAAGGATTTCCTTTTAACGGCACCCCAAAAAGAAAAACGGTCATTCCGGCCAAAAGCAGAAAATTTGCGTAGGCGATCAATATGTACGGAATTTGTTTTCCGACTAGAAATTCAAGCCGCGTGGTTGGTGTCACGTAGAAATTGACAACTGACCCCAGCTCTCGTTCCCTTGCTACGCTTACGGCAGTCAAAACAGCTGGCAGCATAATCAGTAAGATAGCAGGCATTGCCGGAGCCATCGCGGCGATGCTTTCAAAGCTCTGATTGTAGCGAAACCGGGGTTCGATCCTGGCGATATCTATCTGGCTTTTGCCGTTGTTAAGGGTATATTCCGCGAGAAATGATTGGTGCAATCCGGAAACATAGCCTTCAACCGTCTCACCCTTAAATGGGATAGCACCGTCCACAGTCGCAAGTATCTGGGTCGGTTCACCCGTACTCATCTTTCGGTCAAAGTCAGGTGGCAACTCAACAACCAGAGAGACCTCACCTGCTACTAGACGGTCGCGCCCTTCGCTGGCGCTTTGCAGCGGCGATGTGGCTTTAAAATAGGACGATCCGGCGAATTCAGCCGAATAAGCACGACTCTCCGGCCCCTGAGACAGGTCAAGTACCGCGAATTCAAGCTCATCGACATCCAGCGTAATTCCAAAGCAAAAAACCAACATTAGGATAGCAGAACCCAGAAACGCGAAAGCCAGACGCACCGGGTCGCGAGCTACTTCAACGGTTTCGCGCCGCGCATATGCCAAGACACGAGAAAACGCTCCTCCCCCGGCGTGGGATTTGGTCCTAAAACCCACCTCTGGCGCGACAACAGAGACCGGTTTTTCTGCTGCTTCCAATATCGAAATGAAGGCGCCTTCAAGGTTTTCCGCCCCTTCAACAGCGATTAGTTCAGCCGGAGTACCTTCGGCTAGAACTCTACCAGCATGCATAAAAGAAACGCGATCACAGCGTTCCGCCTCACCCATGAAATGAGTGGACACAAAGATCGTAACCGACTCGGTTCGAGAGAGCTCAATCAGCAAGTCCCAGAAGGAATCGCGCGCCTCTGGATCCACACCGGATGTTGGTTCGTCGAGTATTAGCACTCGCGGACGGTGGATCACAGCTACGGCTAGCGACAGTCGCTGTTTGATCCCCAGGGGCAGTGCCGTCGCCAAGGTATGACGGTGCTCCTCGAGCCCAAAGCGCTCAGTGAGTTCCGAAACACGTTGTTCTCGGTCGGCAATTGCAAATATCCGCGCGTGCAATTGTAGGTTCTGATGGACCGACAACTCGCCATACAAGGAAAAGGCCTGGCTCATGTAGCCTATTTCACGCCTCATTTTTCGGTCATATGCATCGACAGGGTTGCCAAACAGCAGTGCTTCACCTGAGCTGGATGGTAACAAGCCAGTCAACATCTTCATTGTCGTGGACTTGCCGCAACCGTTTGATCCTAGAAACCCGAATATCTCTCCGCGATTGATTGTGAAGTCGACGTTGTCTACGGCCGTGAAATCACCAAAGCGTCGTGTCAGTCCACGCGCAACTATCACTGGGCTTGCTTCGATCTTCCCATTCGTTTTGTTTTTCCCCGCCGGTTCGACAGGCAACTCCCGTGCTCTCAGACGCCGATATGCAATTTCGAGGTCGACATCACTCCCTTTCAATTCGGCGGGCTTCCCATGAAAGATGACTTGACCCGCGTCCATCGCGACAATTCGTTCAAAACCGTCGGCTTCTTCCATATACGCCGTTGAAACCAATACCGACAGTTCGGGGCTTTTTGCTCGGATTGCATCAATCAAAGCCCAGAACTGCCGACGCGACAACGGGTCGACCCCGGTCGTTGGCTCATCCAAAACCAAAAGTTTGGGGTCATGGATTAACGCACAGCAAAGACCTAGTTTTTGTTTCATCCCACCCGAGAGCTTGCCCATCAGACGGTCTTCAAACTGCGCAAGCCCTGTCGCAGCCAATAGCGCTGCGATACGATCATCCCGCTCTGAATGCCCTTGAGCAAAGAGACCTGAGAAGAACTCAAGGTTCTCGCGTACAGACAGCTCCGGATACAGGTTTCGACCCAGCCCTTGCGGCATGAACGCGATGGCTGGGCAAATGCTGTGTCGATGACCAGAATCGCCAATCGGGCCGCCTAAAACGTCGATATTGCCGGATTGCAGTTTCTTTGCGCCGGTGATCAAACCAAGCAGTGTAGACTTTCCCACCCCATCCGGCCCGATAAAGCCAACAAGCTGGCCGCCTGGCAGTTCTAACGAAACAGAATCCAATGCGACATGCTTGCGATAATGGTGCGTAACACCTGAAATGTGAATATCGCAGGCGTCATCCTCTACTCTCATTCGAACAACTCTTCTGGGATGCGTTGTTCAAGCGCCTCAGGCCAAGCAGCGGCTGGGTTTAGCCGGATCACCGCGACACCGCGCAGACCGGTTTTGACGTGCTCAATCCGACTTTCAACCAAGTCTATTGGGATACGGACGCGAACGCGAAAAACCAGTTGCTCTCGCTCATCCAGGGTTTCGACCTGTTTGGGGGTGAATTGTGCCTCGGGAGAAACAAAGCTCACGTATGCAGGTATCGCATATTCCGGCAAAGCGTCGAGCACGATGCGAGCCTCAGCTCCAATGGGCAAAAGTCCGGCTTCACGCGCCGGAAGAAAAACTTCCATGTAAACATTCTCAAGGCCAAGAATAGTCAGGATTGGTTCGCCCGCGCCAACCACCTCTCCGGGTTCTGCAAGCCGGTAAAGCACGCGTCCGGGCAAAGGTGCCACTAGAGCGCTGTCTTCAATCTGTGCCTCAATCCTGCGAGCTTCCGCCTCAGCGGCAGCAATACGGCTTTCCGCGGTTGCAACTCGGGCTTTGGCGGCGCCCAATACTGCTGTAGCAACCTTATGAGTGGTATCGCGATCTTCAAAAATAGTTTTGGAGATGTTTTGTCCTGCCAGCAACGCCGTGGCACGATCAAGCTCTTGCTCGGCCCTGCGCTGTTCGCTTTCGCGTTGCACAACGAGCGCTTCTGCTTCGGCCCTTGTCTGATTTGCCAAGGCTACCTCGGCTCTAGCCCGGTCCAGGGCGGCAGATAGCTCATCTATGTCCATTTCGGCCAGGATTTGACCGGCTGCAACCATACTGCCCTCTGTTGCCGTTACCTTCGCAACCCGACCTGCATTAGTTGGTGCTATTTCGACTTGTTCCGCTTCAACCCGCCCGTTTCCTTGCACAAATCCGACCGGCAATTCATCGCCATCCTCGGCAACAACGACATACAGCAACGCACCAGCAATTACTAAACCAGCCAAAATAAGAAAAACCGATAGGTTTTTGGTCATAGCGTTTCACCTGAAACGGGGTTTCTGGCGCAGAGTTTAGTGTCTCAAAAGACTCAAAGCCTTGTTTTGGATCAAAACCGATCCGGGCACCTCAGTTCCAAGCAGTTGTTTGTATGAACACTGGTTTGGGTGTTGCAGGTTCTTTCGCGGTGGGTTGGAAGAAGTAGACGTGAAGCGCTTTTGTTATCAGTTTGGTATTGAAACGGGTTGTCTTTATGGCCGCCCCGGCTTGGCCTACACTGACAGGACCTCAGAAATCGAGATTTCGAGAAAGGTTCTGCCATGATACGCTTCTATAGAAACTGGACGTGCGAAGGTCATGTTTTTCGAGGTAGTTTTCTGGCTATCGACGCGACGGTTTTGGCATGAGAGATACGATCAGCCCCTCTTCGGAACTCGCCGCTATAGTGGCACGATGGATCAACGCCTACGGTCGGGGCGATGGAGAGACGGTGGCACATCTATTTTCTGACGACGCCGCCCTGTCATACTTTGGCTCAGCACACGGCGAGGCTTGGAAAGGCGATGCGCTGCGTCGCGGTATGGAGCAATACATCGGTGAGGTTCCACGGTTCAAGTGGCACCCAAAAGACCTGAGAGGATTTGAATGCGGATCACTCGGTTGGGTCGAATGGGAAGCAAGCATTGAGGGTATTGAAACAGGACAGATCGCGCACCTACGTTCTACGGTCATTCTGAAACTCGACAAAGGATCCTGGAAGATTGTGCACGTTCACAATTCTCTACCGGTCAACAACGTAGAGGGATTTGGGTATGAGGCCAGAGGCTTTGAGGAACTGCTTGATGCCGCCCTCTCTACACCCCACGAACTCGGCCAAAGTGGTATAGCGACCATCATGTTCACCGATATCGCGGACAGCACAAAAATCGCTGAGGCTATAGGCGATACGCTTTGGAGCGACGCCCTCGGAAGACATCTGCGACTTGTCGAAACGCAGATCGTCGGGAGTGGTGGACGTACGGTGAAATCACTGGGAGACGGGGTGATGTCGTCTTTTGCTTCCGCAAGGGCAGCATTGCTGGCAGCTCAAAATATTCAACAGGCGAACGCGGCGGAAACAAACGAGCCAAAGTTGCGGGTTCGCATCGGCTTGCATACCGGCGAAGTGATTACTTCTGATGCCGATCACTTCGGGACCGTTGTCAACAAGGCCGCACGAATAGCCGCTCTCGCTGCACCAAGTGATATCCGCGTCTCGGATGCCACACGGATCATGGTGGGCGGATCACAGGATTTTCAGTTTGCCGAGCAAATGACTGTTCCGCTTAAAGGTCTCGAAGGAGAGCATACAATTTTCAAACTCAACTGGCTTGAGATAACTTGAGACCGTAAGCATGAAAACAGAAATCCCAATGCAACGAATAATGTACTCGAGTGAAGTCCCAATCTAGACACCCAAAGCTTATGTTAACACGCAATTTAAAAGCCTAATCGGGAAGCCGGGTTGCAAAGCGGAGCGGCGCCAACATGACTTCTGAAAGCAAAATAACTTATCTTTCTGACAAAGACTTGGAAGGTTTAGGTATCCAACCTTCGGAAGTTGCCGACGCGATTGAATCTGCGCTGATAGCCAAGGCAAGTAAGCAGCTTCATACGTCCCCCAAGACAGCCATTTTGCCCGGGGATGGACGGTACGCAATGTCGACCTTGGCAGTAGGAGATGATGGGTTCATCGTGACCAAACAGGTAACGGTGTGTCCGAACAATCCGGCAAAGGGACTCCCTGCGATTAACGGCGCTATCATGGTAATGGACGGGCAAACCGGGGTTCTCCGGGCAGTCTTAGGGGCAAATTGGGTAACGGCTGTTAGAACAGCGGCACTGTCAGTCGTCGCCGCGCGTCGACTTGCTGATCCAAATGCTGAGACAGTGGCTTTTGTTGGGGCCGGCGTGCAAGCTCACTCCCATTTGGTTGCGTTTTCCGAGGTTTTCCCCTTGAAAAGCATTCGTGTGTTCGGACGCGGCAAAGCGAATGTCGACAAGCTTTGTCGCCGGGCTCGGGACATGGGCCTCGAGGCCCAAACAGCCGCCAATGCCAAGGACGCCTTGCGTGATGCCGATCTGGTAGTGACATCAATAACTTTGGACTATTCCATCGAACCTTTTCTGGATGCCCGATGGCTAAAGCCGACTGCCTTCGCCGCCATTACAGATGCCTGCATTCCGTGGCTTCCAGAGGGTATGACCGCTTTCAAAACTGTTATTGTTGACGACCGAAAACAGGAATCTGAAAGCGACAAACCAATGCTGCCCTATCAGAAAGTAACAGGGGACTTGACGGAAATTGTCTCGGGAGCAGTCGATACCACTTTAAGCGAGAAACCGGCTGCATTCGCTTTCAGAGGGATTTCTTTGGGAGATTACGCAACAGCGGTACTCGCAGTTCGTCGGGCCGCCGAGGTACGAGCTCGGCAAAAGTAGGAATCTTTCGGCTTTGGGCTCGGCGCTGCCATTTTCTGCGATGAGCATGATTGACCGCTCGCAGCCCCGAACGGTCTTTGAAAGCTGGAAGTTAACACCTCAGCCACCGTGGCTCGCTCTGACCGGTTTTATGCTAAAGTAAGCAGGCACCAATTGGAGATCATTAGCTCGGAGCGACGGAGATGGAACGCAAATTAGCGGCCATTTTGGCCACCGATATAGTCGGTTTCGCGGGATTGGTATCACGCGATGAGAGCGGAACACTAGCTAAGTTGGTTCGACTAGAACGTGAAATCATCGGCATGCAGGTGGAAGCAAACCGGGGTCGTGTTTTCAAGTCTACTGGCGATGGGTTTTTGGCTGAGTTTTCGAGTGTCTTTGAAGCGGTCAATTGTGCAATCAACATTCAAAGAGCGTGTGCGCGCGAAGTACGCCAATCGAACAGTGACGACCCACTCATTTTACGCGTCGGAGTTTCGCTCGGTGATGTCGTTGTACACGGCGACGATATTCTCGGAGACGGCGTAAATACTGCCGCACGGCTTGAGGCAATAGCGGAACCAGGTGGAATCGCGGTTTCAGGAGAAGTAATGGCGCAAATAGCGGGCAAGATAGATCTTCCGCTGGCGGATTGCGGTCACAAAAGACTCAAGAGCACTGATACTCCAATACATGTCTACATGACCGTTTCAGAACCTGGAGAGGAAGGGGGTTTTCTGGATTTTGATGAAGATGAATTGGCCAAAACCTTAGTGACAGGTGGCTGCATCTGTGGGTTGGTCCGGTATGAAATAAACGCACCCGCCATAAGCACAGGGTATTGCCATTGTAGTTGTTGCAGAAAATTTTCTGGTTCAGCAGTGAATGCATGGGCAGCCTTTCCCGCTTCTGCTGTTCGATTTCTCACCGAGGAACCTCGATACTTCGCAACTACGCCGATAGCAAATCGTGGCTTTTGTGCCAGATGCGGGGCAAGTCTAACTTATAAGCTCGTGAAGCCACGAGAAACGGCCTATCTGGTCCTGCATACTTCGAGCCTCGACCAACCAGAAAACTTTGCTCCTTCGGTCCACTCTGGAATAGAAAGCAAAATGCCATGGTTTGATATTTTGGATGACTTACCTCGCACAAGGTCTTCGGACTCTAGAGTTTTGCAAGAAGCATGGTCAAGTGTCGGTCTACCAGACCCTGAAACTTGGGGACCTTTGGCTAAGCCGCCTGTAGTGTTTTAGTGATCGAGCGATTTCTGCTTTATCCGCAAAGAGAACATTCCTAGCGTTTGAGAAAATGACAACATCGAGCCCAATGCGGGCGCCCATAAGACGTTAGCGAGGCTGCACAGCGACCGACCGCTCGGAGTCCAGATCGGTCGGTCGCTTTTTCTAGATTTCCAGTGTCCCCGGCTCATGATCTACTGATCGGCTTGATGTCCATTGAAGCCATGTCGCGGCGGTCAACAGTTCTAATATGCGACAGCACCTCCACCTCGAAACTTTCCTTGAAGGTAAAGGGCCCCAAATGGCCGGCACCTTTCAGAACCTTTAGCTCAGCAAGCTTACCTTGGGTTGCCAGAATTTCTGCGATGCGCTTCGTGTGCGCATGAGTCTCCGATCCGAGCATGATCGTAAAGGGAATTCCTTCATGAAAAATATTTTCTGGATCAGGTTCATTCAGAAGCGCATCGAAATCGCTTGGGGCTTTGTGAACCCAATTAATCATAGCGCACCTGCGTTCACGGCTCAGGGCTTGCCAAGAGCCAAGTCCTCCCCAAAAATCGGTAAAAACCTGTGCGCTAAACTCTTCGCATCCCTCTTCTATGCCAGTTCGTATTGCGTTTGTGAGGCTTACAATCTCGGAACACAATGAACCGTCAGCCGCGTTTCCGGCTTTCAGTAGGCTGAACAAAGTTGGTTCATAGAGACAAAGTGATCGAACAAGGTCGGGTCGAGCTCTGGCGATATGCAACGCCAGCGCTCCTCCATACGAGTGTCCAATCAAGTGAGCGGGTCTGCCAAGCTTCTCAATCTCAGTGATGATCGAAGCAGCTTCGTGTTCCAATGTGAACGGCCCGTCGGGGATTTTATGACCCCGAGACAGGGTTCCAATTAGGTCGGGCGCTATTGTTTTGGTTTCATCGCTCATCCGGGCAAACAGAGTGCGCCACTGGCTTCCGTCAGCACCGGAACAATGTAGCCCCACGCAGGGAGCGGGCGAAATTTGGGACCGGGACGGCGAAGCGTGTAGTGATGCGTCAAATTGTTTATTCATGTGATGACCTCCAATCTGAATTTCACAATGGTGTCACTCATCTGTCCTTCAACCTATCGGACACATGTCCCGGCTAGACTCAAAACGACGGGAAATTGTTGGGACATTTGCCCCAAATTGACTAAAAAAGGACATGCGAACCGTTAGATACACTTCCTCAAGCGATGGTACGTCGCTGGCGTGGAGCAAATCCGGAAACGGCCTGCCCATGGTAAAGGCGGCTAATTGGCTTACGCATCTCAGTTATGATCTCGACAGTCCAATTTGGTCTCACTGGATCGAAATGTTAGAAAGTCAATTCACCCTTGTTCGATATGATGAGCGAGGCTGCGGATTATCTGACAAGCGAGTTGAGAATCTGGGTATTGATTACTGGGTTGATGATCTCGAAGCTGTAATCGACGCCTCCGAAATAGGTGAACCATTTTATCTTCTGGGTATTTCTCAGGGTGCCGCGACTTCTATCGCGTATTCGCTCATGTATCCCGACAGGGTCGCTGGGATGATACTTGTTGGCGGCTATGCAAGGGGCAGTAACCACCGCGGATCGGTTGCCGCCAAAAACTACAGGACTGTTATCGATGTATTTCGCCTGGGTTGGGAGACTGATAACCCGGCGTTTCAAGATGTATTTACATCAAGATTTCTACCTGGTGCGCCAGTCGAACAGCGCTCTTGGTTTACAAATCTTTGCCAAAAAACCGTTTTGCCTGAGACAGGGGCCGACCTGCTTATGGCGCGCGCTGACGTTAATGTTGAAAGTCTATTGCCAAAGGTTTCAGTTCCAACACTGGTGATCCATTCAAGGGATGATCAGGTTATTCCGTTTGAAGAAGGGCAACGTCTCGCTCAGAAAATTCCCGGAGCGACAATGTCTGCTTTAGAGGGAAAAAATCACATTATCCAACGCGATGAACCTGCCTGGCGCGCTTTTTCCAAGAGCTTGCTTGAATTTACATCTTCCGGTCAAACGATGGACTTTAACGATTTGACAAAGCGCGAGCAGGACGTGCTGAGACTCATCTGCCAAGCAATGAGTGGTAAAGAAATTGCTAGAAGTCTTCAAATGAGTGAAAAAACCGTTCGAAACCACACAAGTAAAATCTACGCCAAACTTGAACTGCAAAACAGACAGCATGCAATTCGCACGTATGGGCATCTGTTCTGATCAGAGCATGATACTGCAAACCTATTAATCTGATCTAACGTGGCAATGGTAGCTCTGTCCGCAGAGCAATCGTTCACACCGAGCGCCGCGAAGGTTCGATTGCCGCTCGCCGCTATTCACTTCAACAACTGTTCGCAGACCAAATTGGGTATTCTTCCAGCGGCAAAAATATGTTTCCACATGTTGCATGCTTGCTATGACTTGCCGCTGGTCTACAACTGGTGTCGTCAATCAGGAATGCCTGCGGCTGCCAGCATTTTATAGTAAGCGTCATAGATTTCTGGTTTTGCGATAGAGATACGAGCGCGCATATGCCGGAACATTGAAACGCTAAAATCGGGTTCCCGCGACATGTGAATACCTGCGAGCTCTCTAGCTCGGCTCCCATTGCCGAGAGCCATTTCCGCCACAAGTTCGTTCAGGCGAAAGACAGTCACAGTATTATGAAATGCACGCATTTTTTGGGCAGTTTCTCTTAGATCGCGCCAGTTCCCTTCCGCGATTTGCGACAGGCTGATACCCATGTGGACCCGGTAGTTTAGTGGGTCATTCGGGTTAAGTCGGAGCGCCTCCCTTGCATGTGCCTGTGCCGTTTGTGCTTGGCCCATCAGGCCATGCAGTACGCAACTGGATCCCCAGGCTGAAACGCAATTTGGGCTTCTCTCGACGACTTGATCCACAAGTGACAAACCGTACTCTGTATCCTCCGAAAGAAACGCGAGTACGTAACCGGCATATGCTTGCGCCTCTAGGTCAAGATGTGATGCCGCCAGAGCCTCATGTGCCAGCTGAATTGCGCAATCAAATCGGGCCTCGTTTGGACGCGTATCCGGGTTCCATAGCAAAGTGCGGATCCAGCCTCGAAGAGCGCTTGCCAATGGGTACTCACTTGAGAGTGAAAGAGCTTTTGACAAATGGTCGTCTGCTTCAGTGAAATTGAACCTGTAGATCAAGGACTGCGCACGTAGGAAGTGATCATAGGCTCCAAGGGTGTCAGGGCGCTTGTGAGCAGCACGGTCTATTTCAGCTTGTCGGATACCTGGCGCAATCGAAGCAACGACAGCCTCGGTAATCTGGTCCTGAAGCGCAAAAACATCATCGAGCTTGCCATCGTATCGATCCGCCCAAACATGAGAGCCGGTTTCAGCATCAATCAGCTGACCCGTGACACGCAACCGGTCACCAGCGCCGCGAACGGACCCTTCCAATATATAGCGGACACCAAGCTCACGGCCGATACGACGCACATCAACCGAAAGCCCTTTGTAAGAAAAAGAAGAGTTTCGGGCGACCACGAATATCCAGGGCACTCTGGATAAGCTGGTGATGATGTCTTCGGTAATACCTTCTGCAAAGTAATCCCGTTCAGCGTCAGGCGACAGATTGTCAAAAGCCAACACCGCCACTGAAGGCCTGTCAGGACGGGATTGAGTTAACGGGGATTCAGTAGCAAATGCTGTTTGTACTGAGTAAGCAGTTACTGGGCGTGTGATATTCTTCAGATATTGCGGCCCCAATTCGGTGAACGATACATCCACCTTACCCACAAGGTCTTCGTAAACCCGACCTGAAACGATGATCCCTCCGGGAGGAGCAAGACCTTCCAGCCGGGCCGCGATGTTGACGCCGTCACCAAGAACATCACCGTCGTCGTCAAAAACATCGCCCGCGTGAATTCCCATACGGAATTGCATTTCCGGACTTTGCCCGCGCGCCCCGTTCCGCTCAGCCATCTGTCGTTGCATCGTTTCCGCACATGCCAGCGCATCTACAACCGAGGAAAACTCTGCAAGAAAACCATCACCGGTTCTTTTGAATAGGCGTCCGCCATTCAAACCGACATGCGGCTCCAGCGCCCTAAAGTGGCCCCTATATGTGTGCAATGCGGCTTCCTCGTTAGCACTGACAAGCGCGCTATAGCCAACAACATCAGCCACGAGTATGGCAGCCAAGTACCGCTCCAAACCAAATCCTCCCGCGTATCCATTGTGAAGGAGAGTCAAAGGGATATTAGGGGTTTCGCGCATAAATCGCGATCATTAATCAATGAACATCAGTGACCTAATAACGACACACAAGCTTTTTGCTTTTGGGTAAATTAGGCGGAAGCGGACCTCGAAAAACCGAACTTTGTAATTTCGACTTTGCACCGCAGCACACACACTGGAGCAAGTTGCCGCGAATGACTGCCTTAAAGGCAAAACGAGCTTCTAGCCGCGAATGCAAGGTTTTGGCTTGGCACTTTGAAAAGCCTTCCTACTCGGGTGCCATTAAAATTCTAGGTTCGGCACCGCACGCTTGCTATCGTTTCATTAAGGGTCCATTGGCGGAAATCAGAATGACGATAAGGGCGTCTTCAAGAAAGGCATTCGAGTACAGAACACGTCTCACCGACAATCGGATTTGGGACATGTTCGCGCTGCGCCAAGGAGACGTGATTGTTGCAACACCGCCAAAGTGCGGAACAACATGGACGCAGGCCCTTGTGCTGTCGCTCTTGTTTGAAAAGCCTGGTATGGACAAGGTCATGGATGACCTGTCGGTTTGGCTCGACCCTGCGTTTCGAGATCAACTCCCCATAGCTCGAATGTTCGAAGCTCAAAGCCACAGAAGATGCATCAAGACCCATACGCCATTTGACGGCATCCCTTTCGATCCAAATTGTACCTACATCGCGGTGTACAGACACCCAATCGACGCACATTTTTCGATGCGCCGACATGTGGCAAACCTGAAGGAAGACCTGATCCAAGACAGGTTCCCGGATGAGCCGACAGCTTCATTCGCCCTTTTTCTTGGTGAGACCGTTCGAGAGGCGATGGCCGATGGAATCACCCTTGAAGCCATCGTTCATCACTTCAAGTCCTTCAAGTCAAACATCCAATATCCCAACATACACATTTTCCACTACGCCGATATGCGGCGCGATTTACTCTCTCATACCAGAAAGCTAGCTTCCGTACTCGACCTCAAAATTGACGATGAAATGTTGGCCGCAATTGCGGAAAGTATGCAGTTCGAGAACATGCAAGCTAATGCGCGCGCGAGTGCCAAAGAAAAAACACAACGGTCCACGACCTTCAAAGACCCGTCAGCCTTCTTCGATAGCGCAAGTAGTCGCAAGTGGGAGGGCAAGCTGTCAGACGAAGACCTTCTTGCGTTTCACAAACGTCTTGCAGAGTTGCTTCCGGAAGCCGACGCGCGATGGCTTCAGTCTGGCGGAGAGCTTCCTGTTTAGGACCTCGCTTTCTTAGTAAAGATTGCCGCTTCGGGACCGTCTCGGCCATCTGAGACTTTTTGCCGGATGACCCGTAACCACGATGAGCGGTCATTCATGCCCGCGAACGCGGCCAGGGTTTGCCCTAACCAATAACAGCCGTTCGCCGCGGTTTCGCCAGATGACTCGAATGCGGACGAAGCGGACACTTCAAAGTTTGGTGGTCGAGGCCAACCTTGGGCATGGTTTGTGGTAAGATCCATGCATGTCCTGCGAGGGAGAGTACCATGATCGACGCAGAACAGCG
The DNA here is from genome assembly GCF_056537465.1 of Ruegeria sp. CE8. NCBI lineage: Bacteria > Pseudomonadati > Pseudomonadota > Alphaproteobacteria > Rhodobacterales > Roseobacteraceae > Ruegeria > Ruegeria sp. CE8. The sequence continues at coordinate 145,871 of NZ_JBQFRP010000012.1, read as the reverse complement.
ATTGATAGACCACAACATCATTTTACCAGCGCCGCTGAAATTGCCTGTTGGTATGGTGTTGCCATTTCCGTGGATAAACGTTCGGGGCGACCGGGCGTTCATATCTGGTCATGGACCACAAGAAACAGACGGTACTCCGGCCGGGCCATTTGGAGCAGTCGGAGATAATGTGTCTGTGGAAGAGGGCTACGCCTCAGCACGCAAAGTCGGGCTTTCTATTCTCGGCAGTCTAAAGCGCGAACTTGGCAGTCTAAACCGAATAACGGGGTGGTGCCGAGTTCATGGGATGATCAATTGCAAATCTGGCTTCAGCGATACGCCTGCGGTTCTCAACGGGTTCACGGATTTGATCATTGACGTCTTTGGAGAAGAGATTGGCCGCCATTCACGTACCGCGGTCGGGGTAGCAGGTCTACCAATCAACTTCCCAATTGAAATCGAAGCAGAGGTTATTGTCTCAAGGGCCTAGAATACACGTGGATCCGGAACGACATACTAGGAAAAAAACAAGCAGCAATGTCGCTGCGCCAGCCGGAAGTACTGTATGGAAGATGGCATTTGGGTGAGCCAGAAAGGAGACTTCATGATTAAGTTTATGCCTAAGTTTCTGATTGTAACGGCGCTTTGTACGATCCATTACTCTCAAGTAGCCCTCGCGCAAAGTCACACTCACGACGCTGAGAGCTGGTCTAGTACAAAACCATAGTCCTGCTGACTATTGAAACTGACCTCGACGGGATAATTGTCGACGATCTGCAAGGAAGCGTTTTCTGCGCCAACCTGAAATGCCCCAACTTCGGTGGTGCCGTTCTTCAAGAAACGAATGGAGAGCCCCTGCTTGTCCACAATGTCCTGGCTGTCCTCATATCCAGCCGGAGCAAAGCGCATACGTTTACACTGAAGTTCCAGCGTCATGTTTCCGGTTTGATTAAATGCATTGGGATTAGGCCCGGAGTTGAACGACCATTCCGCCGATGCTGTAGTTGCCATTGCCATCATTAGCGTTCCAATGGAAATCGTCTTGAAACTCATTTTTTCTCTCCATGGAGTTACGGTTCGCACTGTCGTTCAGCGGAGATTCCAACCAATTGCCCGGACAGCCAGGTCAAGAAACAGGTTCGCCGTATTCGTTTGCGCCTTCTTGGGAAGGTCGTGTCAGCCACCAGATCATCAGGACAGACAGAACCAATTGAAGAATTGAGACAACAACAATACCGGTTACGCCCAAGACTGCCGCGGGTCCTCGTAATGCATCGGGGTTTTCGGTCCCTTGCTCCAATACCGAGAAGAACGCCACCCCACCCAGCATAACAAAAAGCGTTGTAATGCTGAGCGCCATCGGCAGCAGCAAATACCAGCCAGGTCGTCCTGTATCATGCAGCCTCCGCCAACCGGCGGCCAGCATGGGTATGACAACGGCCAGTTGGAAAACAGAGGACAGAACCCGAGATCCCTGCCCTGTTTCGGGGTTGGTCCCGAATATGATCGTATCCAGCACAGCTAAAGCAGCGCTCGCGACAACCACAAACAAGAAGAACCACCAGTATTCTGAGCGTAAAGCCCGACCGGAGAACTGGAAGTATTTCGAGAAACACGTTTTAACTGCTTCGCCAAATCCCATATTTCACTCCATTCTTTCTTTGCGGCCTCAAATCGCTTCGCCGTTCAGGGGAACACACTCGCCCCTAAGGATGCTCCCTCTTACCTTTTTGTTTGAGCGCAGAGGCCTATCGTACGAGAGCGTAGAGAAATTTACGCGCGGAAAAAATATTGATTTATTAGAAATTAGATTCAAACATGCGAATTCGACACAACTTTATTTTACCTCCGTTATTGTCGTTGCTGCTCGCTGTGCCGAGCCCTTCCGACTGCTGGAGTGAGTGCTGGCGGTCGGAAGGCACTTTACAATGATTGAGCGCTGGGAGGACGCGATGCTCAGACTAAACGTACTCGCCCTCTGTCCAGAGTTTGCTCTAGCATTTGCTAGTGACGTCATTCGGCCTTCACACGTTATTGTCGGCCCCGATAGTCAACGAAATATCTTCCCGCCGACCAAGCCCCCCGCGGCAAGTTTTGGGAATGGTAGTCACAGGATCAAGGTATGTTCAATTGGCTGCACAGACGCGGGAGCTTCAAACAAGCGCATCCAATTTCACTAATTTCAAGGGAACCAGAGGGAGAAGAAAATGTCTAACAAGATGGTGATGATTGCAGGCGCGACATGTTTCGCACTGCTTGCGGCCTGCGACGATACGAGTACATCAAGCGCGTCCGCCGAGCTCACGCCGGCTCAGCAGGCGTGTTTGCGAGATGTAGCTAACACGACGAACAATTCGCAAGTCGTGGTGCTCTCATCCGCGTTTAGCGAGGCGGGAACACAGGTCACAGTCGGCGTTGGCGAGGATCGTGCTCCTTGGAATTGCATTGCTTACAGTGATGGCGCGACAGCTGGTATCGAGTTCCTGGGCGACGAAGGCGCATTGTGACCTGTCTGCTGCGTAGCTGAAAACGGCTGCGCAGCACTGGCTTGATCAGCTGAGGCTCGACTTGGTTTGTAGAACCACCATCATCGTATTCGCGGTCATGTACCTATTGGCGTTGGTTGCATTCTTGACGGGCACATTTGGCTGGTTGGGACAGGAACGAGACCCTTTGTCCGGAGTGTTCCTGCTGCCGTTGGGACTACCTTGGATACTTGTGGCGGACTTATTTTCGGATTCCGCCAAGCCGTGGTTCGCGGCGATTGCTCCGGCGCTCAACCTGTTAGCGCTGGTTTTGATTTGCAGATGGGCACGCAGATTGCGCCAGTAGTGGTGGCTGAACTCTTTCTCACCAAAAGGGAGGAAAACATGGGAAAAGTAATCTTGGGAATTGTGATCGGGCTCGTCCTCGGCGTGGTTGGGGCGATGACCTTGGGTGGCGGGGCCGCGGTGGGTGTCGGCGTTGCGACAGGCTTGTCCGCCGGTGTCTGCACCACATTGAAAGGAGCACAAGCTGAGAACCTTATCACCGCCGAGCAAGCGGATCAGATCCTCAACCGCGTAAATTCCGAAATGGCGTCACTGCAAGGAATTGAAACGACGGACGAGATCGTCGGCAGCGCGCAGGCATGCGATGAATTTCTGTCAAAGTTACGAGACGCGAAGTGAGGTTCCGCTTTGTACGGAACAAAACTCTAAGGATCAGCCAGCAAGGGACCATCTGATGAAATTCGCTGTACTCAAATTCCTCGCACCGATGTTCGCAATCGCAGGCACGGCTTCTTTTGCAATGTCTGAAGCAGACGACGCGTGTATCGATCATTTGCGACAGGTTGGAGGACCAGACGGTCAATCAGGTACGATTGAAAGCTCAGAGTTCTCAGAAGCGGGCACGCTCGTCATGCTACGAGACGCAGGCGGAACACTTTGGCGCTGCATCGCGTACAAGGATGGTAGCATCGGCGAGATGTCGGTTGTCGAAGCGATGGATGATGGCGGTGGAGCCATGGCAGGCGCCGCCGGGTCTACTGGTAGCCAACGTGTCAAATTCGATGCTGGTTCCACCGGCGCCGAACTCGTTGGTGAACTCGCGCCCGGAGCGTCACAGCAATATGTTCTCGGGGCAAAAAACGAACAGTTTCTTTACGTCCGCGTTGCTCCGCGAAATGGCTCCTTAGACTACGTTATTCGTAACCCCGATGGTTCTGAACTGTTGGGATTAATGTCGGCGGACAAGGAGTATCGAGGGCAGCTTTGGCAATCTGGTGATCATGTTGTGGAGGTTATCAATCGCAGCAACTCTTCCGTCGGCTACAACGTAATTTTCGGAATTGAATAGGTGATCGACCAGAAGCCCTTGAACACGTTCCCAAAACAGCCAGGAAAAACACATGAGAACCAATGTCCTAATGGTGATCGGCGCGGTATGTATTTCTGCACTTGCAGCATGCGAAGAGAGTGGCGGATCGGTGGATGCAAGTGCACCAACTGTGGGCAGCTCTAGCGATCTTTCGCCATTTGAAGGGGCAAGAGCGGGCCAAGCTGAAATGGGCATCCAAAGTCTCGGATTTGAACTCATCCGAAGCGAAGGGCTGACCTCGTACTGGTTTAACAAGGATACAGGTGCATGTGCTCAGATCACGACGTCTGAGGGAAGGTACTCAGATGTAGCTATGCTGCCATCAGGTGACTGCTGACAAATTTCCATCAATCCCAAATCCAAGAGAAGGAGCCCAAACTTGCAATTCGACCTGGCACACGCGGCGGTCATCGTTGTCGCCTTAATCATCACTAACCTGGCATTGAAATCGGCTGGCGTGATCAACGAAGAAAACAAGCACCAATGGAACTGGAAAGTTGTTCTAGCCTACTTCGTAGTCGTCGTTATCATCAATCTCGTGTGGCCCATCTAAAGTTTCACAGCGGAAAGCTATTTGCCCACTTGATATGGTTGTCATGAACTAGCCTTTCCGAGAGACTATCAGGTCGCAAGAGTTTGAGCATTAAAGGTTCAAGAATAGAAAGGATTTGGCATGCGGTTTTTGGCGTCCCTCATATTCATTGGTGTTCTCGCAACCGCTGCGAATTCTGACGTGACCAGTCGAAATGGCGGTCCAAGCAAAAGTCAAATGCTTTCAAAGGGTGGTGACGGAGGCATTGATGGTGTCGCTTTCTTTCGCCCAGTCTTAAGCGGAGTGTTGTATCGATCCGGTTTCAAGGGCGGCGACAAGGATCGAACTGGCCTAAGTGAAGGTCAACGCGAAACTCTGTGCGGCGAAGGGTTTTCAACCGGGTTTTATGCCGACTTCGGCAAAAACACTGAATACGGTCGCACCAGCTGCGGAAACGGATCCTTTGACTATCAGAGCGCCAGATCCTCTCGACCCGATGCTGTCATGGCGTCCATACACGAGGTGATTAAAAACCCTGGAAAGGGCCCTGTTCTGGTGCACTGCATGTGGGGCGTTCATTCCTCAGGTGCATTGTCGGCGATGGCGCTCGTTCAGTTTTGCGATTGGACAGAAGAAAGGGCCAAGGAATATTGGAATGATGCCCGAAACGGAGCCCCTTGTTCAGGCGGGTGCGACCAGTGGATTGACTCAAAATTTTCCAACTTCAGTGTCGACCCAAAATTGAAGATCTCCAACGAGCAACAGGCAGCGATTTGCCCCAAATGATATTGGGAGGACTATCCAAATGAAGTTCAATCTTCTGGGGTCACTTGCTTTAATTGCACCCACTGTCTTGTGGGCGAACGACGATGTTCTCGGTGAAGCCACGACATTTGATAGTCCCAACGGCGTTACTGAACGCTGTATTCGGATCGAAAAAGTTCCAACGGGCGAGTATAAGAAAAGCGATCTTGAGGAAGAAACGGCCTATTGCGAGATCGATTTCTATGCCTCCGAAATTGCTATTTGCCCAAAAACCTGGAGCACCAGCCCAGGAATGGCAGTCTACGATATTTCGGAAGGACCTTACGTGGGGAACCGTTCTGAATTCGAGAGAAACGCTTGCAAAGAGGGGAAGGCGGCAAAAGATCTGGCTAAGGACAGGGTGGCTAAATTCAAGTCCACCATGAACCAAAAAGGCACCAGTGGAACCTTTTCCACGTCTTCACTGCTTTACTATCATTTCTCCAGATATTTCGACGCGACTGTAAAAGTTCCAGTCGCCGTTTGGCGTAGCATGGACGCCCAGGCGCATTTTTCCGAGGTCGCCGAGCCTGGCCTTGCGATTTCTGGTGGCTCTCATGGCGGGCGCATGAACCACGAAGGCTGGCGGGTCTTCGCAGCTGCGGATGCTGACCCGAACTCATACCAGCCAACCGACGATCTGTTCACCGCAGATCGAACGCAAATATTCGGTGTGCTGCTTGATAGCCCTGGGCATCGATACGGCTCGGAAATCAACGGCACCCGTAAATCTGGTTGGGGAAAAGGTCAGAACCGCGATTTTCAGGAAACTCCTGCTTTCTTGGCTTTGCGTTCTTCAAAACCCTTGCCAGAGGCCATTGTAGAGGGCGTTGGAGAAGGTCGAAGAGACCGGATGATCAACAAGGATCTCGGTCCCGATGTCAGCGACCAACAGATGGCATTTTGGATGCAAGAACTTACCGAGATTGTACTCCTCGATTTCATCTTTAGCCAGCAGGACCGCGTAGGAAACATAGACTTTACACCCTATTGGTATTGGGTCGAAGACGGAAAGCTGAAGCATAAGAAAGCCAAGCACCATGAGCCAAACGATGGAGACGTTCCCGACGACGCATTATTGATCCGTCGCAGCAATCTAAACGACAACGATGCTGGTGGGCGTGTCGAATACGCCAACTTCGCGAAATCTACTCAAATGCTGGAGAAAATGCGGCACTTCTCTCCAAGTACGTATCGGCGCTTGGTTGCATTGAATAGTGACCTTCAGTCCCAAGGCCCGGTCTATGACTGGTTGTCGCAAAGCTTTGGATTGTCAGACAGTCAGATTGCACAAGTTGTCAAAAACACTGCGCTGGCAACGTCCATCCTCCAGAGCAATTGTTCTAGTGGTGATTTGATGTTCGACTTGGATCCTGTCGCATTCTTTTTGAGAAACGACACCGAGGTAGAGGTTGTGGATTGTAATGACCCGTAAGCGTTCTGCCCTTGTTGCGGTGATCATTTGGACCACTCTGCTCGCCAGCAAAGGGGCGGCATTGGATGTCATCGTCATATCGGATTTGAACGGAAGCTACGGTTCGGTAAGATACGATACCCGCGTCGACAAGGCGATTGAGCGCATAATCGAGATTGATCCAGATCTGGTTATTTCGACCGGAGATATGGTTGCGGGACAGCGCATTCCCAACTTGTCCGACAAACAGGTCAGGGAGATGTGGAAGGCGTTTCACGAGGCCGTATCAGATCCTTTAGAGGCTGCCGGCATTCCATTTGCAGTCACGCCAGGAAACCATGATGCCTCTGCGTACCGTGGGTTCGAGCGCGAAAGAAAAATATACGCAGAGGAATGGGTTCCGAGAAAACCAGACGTCGATTTCCTGGTTTCGGATGACTACCCGTTCTTCTACGCGTTTGAGATGCAGGGCGTAACGTTTGCATCTTTGGATGCTACGACCTTGGGGCCGCTATCCGGTGATCAGCAGGACCGACTTGTAGAACTGGGTGCAAATGGAAACCCGATTGTCACTTTCAGTCACCTCCCACTTTGGCCGTTCGCGATCCAGCGCGAACGCGAAATCATCGGTGACCCAACACTTGAAAAAATCTATTTGGAAAGCGGTGTCGTTCTGCATCTGTCAGGCCACCATCATGCCTTCTATCCCGGTTGGAAAGACGGGGTAGCTTACGTTTCTCAAGCTTGTTTGGGAGGTGGCCCGCGACGGCTTATTGGCTCAAAAGCCAGATCACCTCACAGCTTCACACATGTAACGTTCCAGCCAAACGGAGAGTTTGGGATAGCAGTATATCGAGGGCCTGATTTCGAAAGGTCGGTAAACTTCAAGTCGCTCCCGAAAGAGATCAGATCCCCGAACGCGGTGTTGAAACGTTTAGACCTTGTTAAATGACTAGAGGTTGAGTTTCAGTTCAACTTTTTCAGGAACCAGATCGTTTATCATCTCTTCTATCCGAGCTTCTGAAAGTCCACCCGAGGTGATGAACAGCAATGAAACGCGAGATTTTCCGGGGACGTGGTGTTTTCTGACCAGCTTCCATCCAGCGTCTGCGGCCATAGCTTCAATGGCGCCGCTGACATTCAACGAGTGCTCTTCGTCTGAGGCCTTGAGGGAAATCTCTACACCCTTGTTTCGTCCACCGAGCCAAATAAAACACCAACATACAACCGCCACCAGTGTGGCCATCAGCGGCAAGCCCAGACCGACCGCAAGACCAAGAACGGTCACGATTATCATTTCGACAGTGTCCACCGGATCATCGAGATTGGAGCGGAACCTGAGCAACGCGCCGATGCCAAAGATAACGAAACCGATCATTGAACCGTGCTGAACTACTAGAAAACCAACCGCCATGCCGATAAGCGCATACAGGAAGAAAAGCCTTGGCATAACTATGTCGCGGACGCTTCTACGGGCTTTACGTCTCACCGGATGATAGACGATCAAGCCAGCCAGAATGATCGTGACGATCACATCGAGAGTAAAGAAATACAGTTCCTGTTTGCCGCGAAACTGCGTCCACCGGCGTTCGATAACGATTTCCGACCCCGAAGCCCCGGCCAGCATCGTCGCAGGGTCGACTTGTGACACCGCAGCACCTGGCAACAGCAGCATCAACAACACGGTCACAAATGTGAGGGTCGTATTCAACTTGTCTTCCTTCCTGCTCTCGCCAAAGGCTTACGCTTAACCAAAGGCACATCGTGCCCTATTCAATTCAATCGCAACAGGCGGGATCAGGTAAAGAGATTACAGTGCATTCTTCGGACATCGTATCCGAACTGTGATACGAACGCTGATACAGGGATGTAGTCCAAGCGCGAGAGAATCCAATGACAGAAAACAGAGTGTTTTCGTCAAAAGCTGAAATTTCACGGTGTTTCTGCAAACTTAGACGACTCGCTTTTACGGCCAGCTTGGTTGCGGCAGCCTTCTTGCCTTGGACCGATTTTGCCTACGCCGAAAGTGCTGGTTTGGTTCTGGTCGATAAATTCAAGGTGGCAGACAAATCAGAGGGATTTTCAGAGCCTTCCGGTTTGGCAATGTCTAACGCTGAAGGCTTCTTGTGGTCTGTAAGTGATGCCGAACCTAAACTGCACCTACTCGGAGTCGACGGGGTATTAGGAAACTCTTTCAAGTTGCCAGCATTGGCAGGATCAGATTTGGAGGGCGTCGCATCACGAAAAGATGGGACTGTTTTAGTACTTCAGGAAACTGATCGATCAATTCTAGTCGTTCACCCGACTGACCCCATTCAACTAACTACAATCCCTCTTACATCACTCAAAGGCTACTCGGACGCCGCCGCATTACTCGTCGACAACCCTTTGAACAAGGGACCCGAAGGCATCGCCGTTGACCCGGAATCTGGGCGGGTGTCTGTTGGCATTGAGGGACAACCAAGGTTGTTAATGGTGTTATCGCCAGAGCTAGACGAAATTATTGAGATCATTCCTTTAGCCCGCGATGCAGGTTTTATCTCCGAGCGTGTAGATGATGATGAACTGGATTTGAGTGGCCTGGCATGGTCCCGGTCCTCGCGTTCTCTTTGGATTGTGAGTGACAAAGGCCGTCAGATCTTCGTCTACAATCCAAAATCCAAGTCAGTAAAGTCTATCAGTTTGACGTTCACAGAAGATGGCCAACAAAAGGAAGTTAAACATCCCGAAGGAATCGCTCTCGATGAGACCAAAGGGCTTCTCTACATCCTGACAGACGACGCCAAGAAATCACGGCTTTATGTTTTTAATATCCCCAAATTTTGATCGCTAGAGAATGAAGCTCACATCGCCACAATAGCTGACGCAAGTTGTTGCAGCTAGCTTACCACTCCTCTTCGTTGGTCCACCCCAATCAGAACCGAACACTTAAGTTTGCACCGAGGCCATGCTCTTGGCCGTTGGAGCGAACTGAATAGCCATATCCTGCCGTTAGTCTGGCCAGATCAGAGATCTGATACCCTAGCCCCAGACCAACTACAAAGCCATTTGCTCCTCGGTTTTGTCCGACTTGTGTAAATGTTCCGAACAATGGACTTGTAACTGTGATTTCGTGCTCACTATCCTTGTTGGCAAAGAAGTCATATTCATACCGGGCGAAGGCGATTGGGGTTAGCAAACCATTCTCTGTCAAGAAGTCGCGTTGATAATCAACTCCAATGGAAGCAACCAGAGACTCTGCGTTCGCTTTTTCAATCGAGTAGTTGAAATCACCACCGCCCGTCTCTGTGCCTGAACCTTGTTGAATACGCCCGTAGTTCAATCCAAAAACCGTGGAAACCCTTGCACCGCTGTCCAGGTTAAACAGCTTCCGTGCTTGGATACCCGCATGGATGCCCTCTTGGTCCAAATCAGACTTTGCCTCGCCTCCCGTAAAGCCATCAACAGAAGGGTTATTTCGCTTGGCGTCGGTTTCACCAAACATGTAACCGACCAGCCCGGAGAACTCCCAAGTTCCGGTTGTTGTGCGCCCATAGACGCCCACATGATAGCTGTCGGTCGAAAAGTCCTGATCGACTTGATCGTGTTCATCCATGGAGGATGTCCCAAAACCTGCGTACACGCCGACCACACCTCTATCGGTGCTTGCGACATCCGCTCCGACCAAAATCGTGCCCAGCGAATAGTCGAATGTCCCAAGGCCATTGCTTCCATCAACGTCCCCGCTCACATAGGCCGTGTCGATCCACCAGCGCCGATCAGAGCAGTCTATTGCGCCGCTCGGGCTCTGGGCCGAGTCGATGTCGCCTTCTGCAACGGGTTGATCCGCATTGCTGAAGCCAACCGCTTGATACTTGCGGCAGTCAGCATGGCTCAGCACAGTGTTGGTTATCAGGTCAAGTTGCTCAAGCCCAACGGTCAAATTGGAGGAATAGGGTTCTGCGTGCACACGATTAAACCCAGCCAAACCTGAATTGGTAAGCGTGTTAACGGTGTTACCCAAGGTCGAGCCATTAGTCAGATTAGTTCCAGGTGACGTGTTTGTGGTGTTAGCCACCGCACCAGCAAGGTTGCTTGCATTGGGAGATCCAACAACTGATGGGTGTTGTGGTAAACTCGAGACGGGGAGGGTCGAAAACGCTATGTCGATTCTACCGTCCGCGGTTGGCGTGTTTGAGATACTCAGACTGGATAGGGCGGGCAGAGATCCTCCGGCAACAAGAGTTGGGGAGTTTCCATCGAAACGCGAGGCTTGAAAAACCGTGTAGTCGTTGCCAGCAGCATAGTCCTGCGCAGTCAGGCCGGGACGAGCGGCTTCGACTTGTATAGTGGCGCGGTTAATCCCTGTAACGGGCCCGCTGGATGACACCAAATCGGCTTTCTGACCGGCCGTCGGATCGACTTCACTTAAGATCCTTGACCCAGTTTCAAATGCGATACCGCCACTATTGTTAAGCGTACCAATTGAAAAGCCCGGCGAAAGCACCCCTCCGTTCTTAACTGTGAAGTTGAATGCGTTCACGGTTCCCGTTCCGGCCAGCGTGCCAAAATTCTCAAAGTTTACGGTGTTCAAATTGCTTGCTGCATCGAGCCGAACGGTCGTGCCCGCCGCTATCGCCATGTCACTGGTTGAAGAAATCGAACTATTCGTCAGTGTGAAATCAGAAGCCTCGGCAACCCGGGTTTGGATATAGTACGCCCCGAAAACCACTTCGGTAGCCCCCATAACGGTAAGGTTGTCGTAGGTTAACGGTCGGTCTGACTGGAAGTAAACTTCAGTGGGGTCGATATTCGCGCCGTTGAACGGAACGAACGTCATTGATCTGCCGGAACCAATCGAAGTTCCAATGAGGTTCACTCTGAGCTTCCCGTTGATGTTTGTTGCCAACGCTTCCCGGGATACAAAGTCTCCGCTGCCTGCGGCGACATCAACATTCAGAAGAGTTAAAACTGAAGCATTGCTTGGAACGGTATTTTGGCCAGGAACATACAACTCAATTTCACCTGAGGACGTGATAGAGGAGTTACCAATTGTAAGTCCTGTTATGGGTCCGTTTGGGATCGGCAGACACGTGCGTTCCGTGGTTGAGATTGTTTGATTGATGCGAGTGCTTTCAGACCCAGAAGAGTACTCAACTCGAGGAGAACCCAATTCCACGCAGGCTTGTGAGCTTTGGGCTTGTACTTTGGTTGGCGACATCAAATAAGCCAAGATTAAGAATGAGATATTCGCAAGAGTGATGCGCTGAGCAATTCGACTTAGTGGGAACGGCCTATTGTTTGTCACCAACTTTCTCCTCTCGCGGTACAAGCGAAGCTACCTCAACTTAGGACTTGAAAAACAAAGTTTATCTTTTTGGATTTTTTGTTGTGGCATATGAGCAAGCTCACAACACGGGAAGGTCTGCGCAATGCAGACCTGCTCGTGTATTTACTGCGAGGCAAGACAAGCCGGGTTTTACATTCCGACCATATCCACCTTTGCGTAGAAGCAATCGTAAAAGGTCAAGCCTTGAAACGATTTTCCCGAGCTTGATGGGCGCTGAACAGCGCCATTGAGTATAGGCATGGATCATTGGATTTCGGAGTCGATAGCTAAGATCAATGCAGATGCTCACCGCTCCGCCGATACGCACCTTTTCAAGCTAGTAGGCCAAAACTTCTGGACCGAGATTGATCTGATCGAGGGCGCGTCCCTTATTTGGAAACTCGACGAAACCAATTTGAAGTTTGAGTTTCAGAGTTTGCCAATTTTCGACAAGATCTGAAAGCTGGTTGACTGACACCAAGAGAATGAAACAATAAACTGAGCAATGACACGGAGAACGAAGATACTGTTGGCGTTCACCGTATTGACGGTGGGGTTATGCATGTTCCTAGCGGGACGTGCGGTCGAACGTTACCAATATGAGGAGGCCTGCCTAGACTTGGGCGGAGGTCGCCATCCTGGAGATTACCCGATTTGCGTTTTGGAACAGCGTTCTAACTGACGGACGCGTCTCAGTCACGCCGCGATTGGAACAAAGAAGCTACGAGCACAACGACGCCGATTGCTGCGAGAATGAAAGTCAGCGGCAAAAAGAAGCTTTCTTGCAGAACGCCGTTTGGGTCGACACCGCCATAAAACAGGTGCTCTGAAAGCCCACTTAGTGCTGCAAGGAAAAGGATGACGATACCAAAAAGGCGAAGTTTGGTCATGTCAGGTCTCCTAGGGAATGGACCAATAGTTAGCACCGTTCTTCATACCTGTGAATTGAGGAACCTAGTTCTTCAATACCTTGATTGCATCGCGATCCAGCCGTTGGCGCGTATAATGCGAATATGACAAGAGATATTGAATCTAACGCTCAGACAATCTCTGATGCCATTGCCTCTGCCCAGCAGATATCTCCACTGTCTTCAGAGGCAGGGCAGCTAACGCTGGCTGACGCTTATTCGATTGCAAGTCGCGTCCGAGAACTTCAGGGCAAAAAGAGAGTTGGCCGGAAGGTCGGCTTCACGAACCGCGCGATTTGGCCTGTTTATGGTGTAGATCAACCCATTTGGGGAGAGGTCCACGCAGATGGGCTGTTTTCGACTGATCAGCCGGTAAACTTGGCAAGGTATTCAGAACCGAGAATCGAGCCAGAAATCGTACTAGGTCTTGGCTATACGCCGACGGCTGAAATGAACAATGAGCAGTTGGCAGGTTGCGTGGATTGGGTTGCCCCGGGATTTGAAATTGTTCAATCGATTTATCCCAACTGGAAATTCTCGGTCGAAGACTCAATCGCAGCACAAGGATTGCACGGCTGCCTTGTTCTTGGCGACAAAATCGAGGCGACGCATGATGTCTTGACCGGCTTGGCCGAAGTGCCTCTAGCATTGTTCAAGGGCACCGAGGCTATCGAGTCCGGCAAGGGTGAAAACGCGCTCGGTGGCCCAATTGAAGTCCTGGCTCATCTTGTTTCTCTGCTCTCAGACGCCGACCGGCTTCAAGGAGGCGAGCTAGTCACAACTGGTACTTTGACAGACGCATGGCCAGTGTTTCCGGGCGAACAATGGTCAGCGGGCTTTGGTGGTGTCATGGACACCGAGCTGTCGGTGCGATTTACATGAGGCTGTAATAGAGTTGTGACGCCTACTTCACCAAAGAAAAGTTACCCTCAATAGCTGGGCGCGATAGTCTTCCACTGATTTCATCAATTCTGGAATGCAAATTATACGATGCTATCCAAATCAGATTACATGATGTTTCTCAGGCACCCCGCCTGGCTATGGATCAAGAAACACGCCAGGCATCTGCTGCCGCCGATTGACCCTTCATTGCAAGCACGTTTTGACGAGGGGCACGCGTTTGAGCCATAGCCACTGAACTCTGACAGTGGCTACACAACTACAATTGCTTAACACAAACTTTGCGCCAAAGACTTTTGCCAAGCTCTGTTTCAGTTCATTTTGCCGGACAACGTTTGTGTCGGCAGTTGTCCAAAGAGTGCTCTGTAGTCTCGCGCGAACTGACCCATGTGCCAAAATCCGTAAGCGTTTGCGATGTCCGATATACTCTCCTCTGGCGAGCAGGATACCAGTTCATGGCGCACAGCACCGAGACGGGCTCTTAGATAAAACTGCTTGGGGCTCACCCCATATGTTTCCTGAAACGCGCGACGAAGAGTGCATGCGGATACCTGAATATCTGCACATACTTCACCGATTGACACGTTATCCATCAAATGGGCCCGCATGAACTCAACGGCTTGTTGTGCTAAACGGGTTCTATTTTTACTGTTTCGCCGATCACTCCATTTTTCGCCTACCACCAGCATTTCCAGAAGCTCTAAGATCATATCACTCTCTTCACTATCAGAGCTTGGTCCGGCCGCTGATCCAATTAGAAAGCGCGCTTTGTTTTTGACTAAGGAATGAAGCTTGCCAGCGTCGCTAACGAAAGATCTTAAAGCGTCATTTCGCGCGGTGCTGATATCAAGACCGCAATCGTCGGCGATCCGTTGAGCCCTTCGGATGTCGATGGCAAAGGTCAGGCCTGTGAGCGTTGAATTGCTCACGCCTTCAAAAGGGTCTCCGCTACCAAAATTCATCAGAGCGGTGTCTGAGGGTGAGCCGTTAAGCCAAGTCCGTACACTCCCTTTGTCTGGTAAGCCAAACGCTAGAATGTCAGAGCGAGAAACACCGGTTTGGTACACAGCCTTATCAAACGACAAATCGATCATTTGAAGGTCAAGACCTGCCCAAACGGATACCGAAGAGTTCATAGTTCCCTCTTCAATTTGGCGTAGCTCGACATCCCATTGGGACAGCTCGCGGAATTGCGAAGGGTCCTGCAAAAAAAGTGTGTTTGGGGCGCAGGTTTTTTTGGGGGCTGATCGTTTTTTGATGTCGTCCATTCCGCCCCGCAGGTAGTTTTCATGAAATGTTATTCGAATATGTAGGCTTGGAAAATTGCAAGACAAAGCAGACAAATCGAGAGGGAAGAGGTTCGGACGCCCATCGTTGCCTGATGATACTGCGCGCACCGAACGCGTCGTAACGCTGCTAACCAAAAGCGAAAAAGAGTTGTTGCGCTCACAGGCTGAAGACAGCGAACTCTCCCTTTCAACCTTTTGCCATCATCTGATCCTTGAAGGTCTGAAAACAAGTAAATCATGAAACAGGGGTATCTCATGAAATCAAAACTGTTCCTCTCCGCGCTGGTCTTTGCCGGCTCCGCTATCACGGCGGCAGCTAAGGACAGCAATATCGTGCATGATGCGGAATACTATGTGCTGAAGCAACAAAACGAAGCCGTTTGGGTCGAGAACGACGCACAGGTTGACCAACTGCTGGCCGATTTTCGTGAGAAAAACGGAGGGAACCCTCCAAACATCTTCTACATCCTTATTGACGATATGGGTTTTGGCGACATGGGTATGCCCGAGATGAACGCGATACGCGGGTATTCGACGCCCAATATCAACGCGCTCGCAGAGGAAAGCATGCGGTTTGCGCGCATGTATACCGAGCCGTCCTGCACACCGTCGCGGGTCGCCTTCATGACGGGTCGCCAGCCGTATCGCAATGGGATGGGCGATACCGCCGTCGATATTTCAGGTTTTGGCCTTGCCGATGAAGAAGTCACAATTGCCGAAGTTCTGAAATCCGTAGGCTACAACACCTCGCATGTTGGCAAATGGCACATGGGCGACATTCAGGAATCCTGGCCTACTTATCAGGGCTTTGACTACGCCGCGTTCCCCATCCATCAGCAGGGCCAGTTGGCCATCTTCAACGAAGATGCAGCCAAGGAAGAAATCACCATGGCCATAGGGGAAGACAACTACAACTCCAAATACACGCTGGATGATTGGTTTCGCCCTGATCCGGGACACATGATTACCGGCCTTGAAGCTGTCATTGGCGGGGAGGTCCGCGAAGTCCATATGGAACCGGGTGAGAAATGGACCCAGGACAAATATAATGAAATGAACATCCGCTATCAGGCACAGGCGATGGAACAGTTGCGCCTGCTAGCAGAACGGGATGAACCGTTCTTCCTGCAATACTGGCCGCTTGTCCCTCTGTCGACAACGCGCACGACGAGAGAGGCGTTCACGACACCCAACGGCGGTACATTCGTTGAAAGCATGGAAGAGCTGGATGAATGGATAGGGGTCATTCTGAACGAAGTCGATGCGCTGGGGCTCAGGGACAATACCCTGATCGTTTTGATGGGCGACAACGGTCACTTCACCAAATATGCCCCCGGCAGTGGGTTTTCGCCGCTGGTCTTCCGCGGCGGCAAGGCCGATACGTCTGAAGGAGGCGTTCGGGTGGACGCGTTTGCCCGCCTGCCCGGCTTGATCGAGGGAGACTCGATTGTATCTGACATTATTCATATCTCTGATTTGTTCACGTCAATTGCGCGTATCGGCGGAGCGATGGATGCCATCCCCCGCGACCGGATCATTGACGGTGTCGATCAGACGTCCCTGATGTTTATTGGCGATACGCATGGGCGCAGGGATCATGTACTGATCTACTCGATCAATTCGCTGAAAGAGGTGGTAAAGGAACACATCAAACTCAAAGTTCCGGCCAAAGGTGAAAATGCTATCGTGGCCAAGTTCTACAACCTGTTCCGCGACCCCCGCGAAGAACAGAGCGTATCGACCGAGATCGGAGCATGGGCTGGACATGAGTTTAACCGTATTATTGCCCGCCACCTGAAATTCAAGGAAATGTACCCCGATCAACCGGCCGCGACCGGACGTCCCTATGAAGGTATCGTGAACCTTCGTCCTGAAACCGTCGCAGCGGTGGATGCCTTTGTAGCCAAGCGGGACATTCAGCCCGACTAAAACAAAAAGTACTGCAAGCCCCGCATCAACAAATGATGTGCTTGATGTGGGGCTCGGCACCCACAACAAAGTTTCTGGAAACAATATGAAATTCCAAGCGCTTGTACTTGTAGTGGCAACTGGCATTGTCTCGACCCCAGCAATTGCCGATGAAAACGCTTCAAACCCTTTGGCCGCAGTCAATAACACGGACATCCGGTATCAGTATTTTGATTTGGGCAACGGTGCCGACAAGCAGGACGCCTTTATAGATGGCGCATACATGCTGCGGCCTGATCTGAAACTGAAATATGAGTTGCACTACAACTCAACGGATGTGACCGGAACGCGTTTCACTGACTTTGAGAAATTGAGCCTCAAAGCGATCTATTTCCCTTCTCAGAGACCGCTCAACGACACATGGGCCATCAAGTCGGCCATTGGCCTGGAGTGGATACTGGACTTTGGCGACCCAGAAAAAGGGATCGGAACCGGGTCCGATCAAATTGCGCCTTTTGGCGGGTTCGCCTTTGCAAACACAAAATCAGGGCTGACGCTGATCCCACTGCTCCAGCATTTTGCTTCATACAATGGCCCGACGGACATAAACCAAACCGCGATGCGGTTGATTGCGCTACAACCGTTTGGCGATGGGTACTGGGCCAAGGCTGATATCAAAGCACCATATGACTGGGAGAACGATGCTTGGCCAGCGACCGCTGAGTTCCAGATTGGTAAGAACCTCAGTCCTGGCATTGCAATTTATGCTGATTTCCTCATCGGTATAGGTTCCGACCGCCCCTACGATAAAGGTGCCGGCTTAGGTTTGCGTTTCAACTACTAGTTCACCTACACCCAACCTCGGCGAAGATCATATATGTCACAGTCCAGAACTCTGTTCAGCCATTTGTTTTCTGCGTCTATCTTGACCCTTCCTGGAACTGCCTTGAGCCAATCCCTGCCCGCTCCGGGTCGGTAGGAAATAAATTGGCGTCACGCCGCATCATTCTATCTGTTCACTCCGCTCTGAACTCGGGGAAGATCAACAGTCTCTGGGCGATCCGCTGAGTTGGATCTGGGTTCCAGAACGTCTAGTGCCGTGTTGCGATCCAGCAGCTAGTTCGGCATCAGACACCTTGCTGCACAGTCAGATCTCGTGAAGAGTAGCTGGACGATCCAACGGCAGTGCGTAGGTCTTCTTGGGGCAATTTGTGGAGAGTATAGATGCTGAGTGAGCCTAGGCCACCGGTTCTCCTATTGACGGGTACAAATGCGGCAGCCTGGACGATGGAGAATGTCCGGGCACCATTCGAGGCATCAGGATATACCTGCGAGAGCCTGTCCTATCGTTATCATGATCTTCCAAGCGGACCCGAACGCGACAGCAAGCTTATTGGATTGAGTATTGCAGATTACGTAGAGGATGCCCGGCAGGCGATCAAAAAAATCGGGGAGTGTCCGTCGTCAGACACCTTGAGTATGAATGCCGGGTTCCCGAACTTGTTCGCTAAACCAACGCAATTTTGAACTCAACCGTCTCATGCCCGCCAAGAGCTTTGTCAGCGATATAGCTTCTAACAAATTTTCCACCCGCTTTTTCGATGACACGCACGGATGCCTGATTGTCAGGGCTGGTCGTGATTTCAATGTAGCTCAACCCGATTGATTTTGCCTCTGGCAACATTGCAACCAGCGCGGCAGACGCCAATCCTTCCCCTCTTCGCCAAGGCACGACGGAATAGCCGATGTGACCAGAACAAGTAAGGGGCAATTCCTCCGTCCCCGGCTTCCATCGCAAACCTATGTGGCCGCAAAACTCATCATCCCATAAGGCGATTTACTTGCTCTCCTCTGCACTATTATCGTGAAACAGTGCAATCTTATGGGCAAATCGTGCAAACTTATGGGGTGCGTGAAGGTTTGTGCGCGTCCCTACAAGAGCCTAGAAATCCAAATTCTCGACGCTCAGGGCGTTTTTCTGGATGAATTCGCGGCGCGGTTCGACAACGTCACCCATCAGTTTGGTGAACAGATCATCCGCCTCAACCATGTCGTCCACACGCACCTGCAACAGTGTACGCGCGTCTGGGTCCAGAGTTGTTTCCCACAACTGATCGGGGTTCATTTCGCCCAGACCTTTGTAGCGCTGTAACGACAGGCCTTTTTCACCCTCTTCCAGAATGGCGCGCAATAGGTCCAGCGGACCGTGGATGGCTTGCGAACGGTCGCGGCGGATCAGTGTCGCCGGAGTGTTGTAGATCTCTTGCAAGCTTTGGGTAAAGCTGCCGGTCTTGCGCGCCTCGCCCGAGCGCAGCATTGGGCCATCCAGAGTACGCACCTCTTCAACGCCGCGCAGGATACGGGCAAGACGGATGCCGTGGTCCTGTGTGATCCGGCCATGCCAACCGCGCTCGTATTCCAGCGCGATTAGGTCGAGACGCGCGGCGACTTTATCGGCCACGCCTTGAAGGTCAGCATCCACCGCACCTGGGACAAAGGCTCCTGCAACGGCGGCCTGTTCCAGAATGTGACGCGGATAATGCGTCGGGAAGGCGTCCAGAACGCGTTTCAATTGGCGTGCTTCGTCCACAACGCGTGTCAGGTCCTGACCGATGATTTCTTCACCAGAACCGAGTTTCAGAACCGCCCCTTCGACTCCCTGGTTGACTAGGTATTCATCCATCGCCGCCTGATCTTTCAGATACACTTCAGACTTGCCACGCGACACTTTGTAAAGCGGCGGTTGCGCGATGTAGAGGTATCCGCCTTCGATCAATTCCGGCATCTGTCGATAGAAGAAGGTGAGCAGCAGCGTTCGGATATGCGCACCGTCGACGTCCGCATCCGTCATGATGACGATCTTATGGTAGCGCAGCTTTTCGATGTTGAATTCATCACGCCCAATACCGGTGCCTAGTGCCATGACGAGGTTGCCGATTTCCTGCGAAGACAGCATCCGGTCGAAGCGCGCGCGCTCGACATTCAGAATTTTGCCCTTGAGGGGCAAGATTGCCTGCGTTTGCCGATCGCGGCCAGTTTGTGCGGAGCCGCCAGCGGAGTCCCCCTCGACCAGAAAGACCTCGGTTTTTGTTGGATCTTTTTCCGAACAGTCCTTTAGCTTGCCTGCCAGGAAGTTCACATCCATCGCGGTTTTGCGCCGCGTCAACTCGCGGGCCTTGCGGGCAGCCTCACGGGCCAATGCCGCCTCAATGATCTTGCCAACGATGGTCTTAGCCTCATTCGGGTTCTCTTCGAACCATTCGGCCAGTTTTTCGTTCATCAGACCCTCAACCGCCGGTCGCACCTCGGAGCTGACCAGCTTGTCCTTGGTCTGGGATGAGAATTTCGGATCGGGCACTTTGACCGACAACACGCAGGTCAGACCTTCGCGCGCATCATCACCGGTAAAGCTGACCTTTTCTTTTTTTGCGATCCCACTGGACTGCGCATAGTTGTTGATCGTTCGGGTCAGCGCGCCGCGGAAGCCTGCCACATGCGTACCGCCATCCCGCTGAGGGATGTTATTGGTAAAGGGCAAGACCGTCTCGTGATAGCTGTCATTCCACCACATGGCGATTTCGACGCCGATATCATCCCGCTCACCCTTGATATAGATCGGCTCAGGCATGGCCGGGGTCTTGGATCGGTCAAGATATTTGACGAACTCCTTGACGCCGCCTTCGTAGAACAGTTCGGTCTCAAGCCGTTCAGCGGGGCGTTCGTCGATCAGGATGATCCTCACGCCCGAGTTCAGGAAGGCCAGTTCACGGAGACGCTTTTCCAGCGTCTCAAACGAGTATTCCAGGTTCGAAAAGGTATCGGTCGAGGCCAGAAAGCGCACCTCGGTTCCGGTCCGGTCACCGCATTCCGCGACAACTTTCAGATGCTCTGTTGTCTCGCCGCCTTCGAACCGTGCGACATGTTCTTTCCCATTACGCCAGACGCGCAATTCCAGCCAGTTCGACAGGGCATTCACCACCGAAACGCCCACGCCATGCAGACCACCGGATACTTTGTACGAGTTGCTGTCGAACTTACCGCCCGCGTGCAGCTGGGTCATGATGACTTCGGCGGCCGAGACACCTTCTTCGGGGTGGATATCCACCGGAATCCCGCGCCCGTTGTCGCTGACCGAAACGCTGGAATCGGCATGGATTTTGACCGTCACATGGTCGGCGTGACCAGCCAGCGCCTCGTCAATTCCGTTGTCGACAACCTCATACACCATGTGGTGCAGACCCGAGCCATCGTCGGTGTCACCGATATACATACCGGGGCGCTTGCGAACAGCCTCCAAGCCCTTGAGAACCTTGATGGAATCCGCGCCATATTCTTGTGGTGCCTGTGCGTCGTCGGACATGCCGTTAGTACCTATATTATTTTGGTAACTTATACGTTTTCTGGGGGGGAATGTCACGCGCTCCCCCCACATTTTGTGGTGGGCATGCGTGATTTTACCGGACTCGGCAGCTGACTGCCGAATCCTCACAACCGGTCGAGATCAGCAGCTATGTCCGCCGCAATCTCCTGCGCGTTTACATCGCTGCGTTCCGCAGACAATCGCAGACCTAAAAGATCGGATTGATAGCGTGTGGCCAACCGGTTCGGGTCGTGGTCTGGGGCTATGTCGCCCTGATCCTGCGCGCGTCGAAACAGGTCAGCGAAACAGGCCTTCATTTGGGCCATGTGCGCCCCGGCCTTTTTGGCCAGTGCGTGATCCTTTGCCTGAAGCTCCGCGTATGTTTTTGCCAGCATGCAGGCTTTTGCCGGGGCATTGCTGGCCTCGACGACCAAACGCGGCTGCGCCTTCAAGGCCTCGAGCGGACCCAATTGATCGGCAAGCGCACTCAGCCGCGCGACCCCTTCCTGTGCGTAGCGTTCCAAAGCTAAACCATACAGTGCGTCCTTAGACCCGAAAGCCGCATAAAAACTGCCGGGTTTCAGTTTCAGCTCGCGCTCCAGGTCCTTCAGCGACGTCCCGGCCCACCCCTGACGCCAAAAGATATCCCTGGCCTGGGCGATCAGAGCATCACGGTCATATTCGGGTTTGCGTGGCATTGTCTTCACCAATTCTTGAACGGTTGCTCAAATATATACTTGAGCGATCACTCAAGAAAGACTATTTCTGCCTCAATGCGCCAGAAAAGGAGTTTTCAAATGGCCAACTTCCCGTCCCACGATCTCGAATCCGCCCCTGAGGGATCCAAACCACTGCTGGAAAAATCGCAGGCCGCATTTGGCCGCCTGCCTGGCCTGCACAAGGTGATGGCGGAAAGCCCCCAGCACCTGGAAGGCTATCAGGTGCTGCACGGCCTGTTCATGCAGACCGATTTTGACAATGATGAGAAAACCGTCGTCTGGCAAACCATCAACGTGGAAAACGAGTGCCACTACTGCGTCCCTGCTCACACCGGTATCGCCAAGATGATGAAGGTTTCGGGCGACATCACCGAAGCACTGCGCAATGAAACCCCGCTGCCCAACGCAAAGCTGGAAGCGCTGCGCACATTTACGCTGCAAGTCATGGAATCTCGCGGCAACCCGACCGAAGAGCAGCTGCAGGCGTTCTTCGACGCAGGGTATGCGCACCGTGCGGTTCTGGATGTGGTTCTAGGCCTCGCGCAGAAAACCATGTCGAACTACGTCAACCACATGGCGAAAACGCCAGTCGACGAAGTTATGCGCGGCTTCCTTTGGGAACGTAAGGTAAGCGAACCTGCCTAAGAGCTTACGACCGAGCCCTCTTCGCCTTCGGAAACGATCAGCGTTTGGGCTCGGTCCCCCAGTTCCGCAAACAGTTCAGGCCCGGTGCCCGTCATCCAGGCCTGAGCACCCAAAGCACAAATCTCGTCATACAGCGCCGCGCGCCGCCCCGCGTCCAGATGCGCTGCAACCTCATCCAACAGCACAATCGGTGGCGCCCCCGCCATCCCGGCTAACGCCCTCGCGCTGGAGAGAATCAGAGAAACCAGCAGCGCCTTCTGTTCACCAGTCGAACAATCCCTTGCGGGCACGCCCTTGGCCGCAAACACCCCGTACAGATCCGACCGATGCGGACCAACCAAAGTCCTGCCCGCCGCCAGATCGCGAAAACGACTTTCACTCAAAGCCTCGCGCAGATCGTCCGCCGTTTCCGGCATCACACCTTCGGTTTGAACCAGTTCCAGATCTGCTGACGGAAAGGCGGTTTCGGCCTGATCCTGTGCGCTTCGCAGATAATCCAGCGCTGCCAACCGAGCCGAATGAATCCGATGGCCCATATCCGCCATCTGCCCTTCCAGAGCCGCGTACCAATGGGCATCGCGCACCTGTTCTTTCAACAGACGATTGCGTTCCCGCATTGATTTTTCGTAGGTCAGCGAGGCCTCGGCATGCGTTGGATCAAAACTCAGCGCGATCCGATCAAGGAACCGCCGCCGCCCTTCGGCGCCTTCGATCCACAACCGATCCATGGATGGGATTAACCAGACAACCCGCGCCAGCTTCCCAAGGTCAATCTGGCTGGACGTCTTGCCGTCAACCCGCACCAGACGAGCCGCGCCACCCTCGGACCATGTCTCGATCTCGTAATGCTTTTCCTGCGCCTGCAACAAGCCGGACAGTTTCCACCCCAGCGCCTCGGGCCGCCTCGTCATCTCGGCGGCGCTGGCGCGCCGCATCCCGCGACCGGGGGAAAACAGCGATACGGCTTCAAGGATGTTGGTCTTGCCCGCCCCGTTCGGACCATGAATGACCACCGGGCGGCCGTCCAATGACAACCGCGCCAGCTTGTGGGACCGGAAATGCGAGACCGTCAGTTCGGTCAGGGCCAAAGCCATGACCCCTCCCTTCGTCTTTTCAAAAATACTCCCGCCGGAGGCATCGCGCGTCAGCGCGATCAGACGCGCATCGGCATGACCACGTAAACCGCGCTCTGATCGTTACCTTCACGCATCAGCGTCGGATCACCGGCCGAATTGAATAGGAATACCGCGTTCTCGCGATCCACCTGCGACGCAATCTCCAGCAGATACTTGGCGTTGAACCCAATCTCCAGCCGCTCGTCATTATACGCCACAGCCAGTTCTTCTTCAGCCGCGCCGCTGTCAGGTGCATTCACCGAAAGCACCAACTTGTCAGCATCCAGCTGCAGCTTCACAGCGCGTGACCGCTCGGAAGACACTGTCGCAACGCGATCCACGGCCTGTGCGAATTCCGCGGCGTCCACTTCCAGCTGCCGCGTGTTGCCCTGTGGGATAACGCGCGTGTAGTCGGGGAAGGTGCCGTCGATGACTTTGGAGGTCAGCGTAATATCGGGCGTTGCAAAACGGACCTTGGTTTCGCTGACCGAGACGGCGATATCCATCTCGTCATCGTCCAGCAGTTTGCGCAGTTCACCCACGGTTTTGCGCGGCACGATCACGCCAGGCATGTCCGCCGCACCATCGGGCAGGTCCGCATCGATACGGGCCAGACGGTGACCATCGGTCGCTACACAGCGCAGGACCTTACCGCCTTCGGATCCGTCGGCGACATGCATGTAGACACCGTTCAGGTAGTACCGCGTCTCTTCGGTCGAAATGGCGAATTTCGATTTGTCGAACAGTCGGCGAAGCAGTGCGGCCGAGGCGGTGAAGTTCGACTGGTATTCCGAGGACGCCATCACCGGGAAATCTTCTTTCGGTAGGGTCGCCAGAGAGAAATTCGACCGGCCCGCTTCAACCGTCAAACGACCGGCCGCGCTGTCGGCGGTCAGCGTAACAAGCGCTCCGTCCGGCAGTTTGCGGACGATTTCGTGCAGCGTCGTTGCGGCAACCGTTGTAGCCCCTGCCTTTTCGACCTGAGCAGGCGCCTTGTCGACAACCTCGATATCTAGATCGGTCGCGCGAAACAGCGCCTGGTCGCCTTCGGCCTCAATTAACACGTTGGCAAGTATGGGAATGGTGTTGCGACGTTCGACAACAGATTGGGCCTGGGAAACGGCCTTGAGAAGGGTGCCGCGTTCGATGCTGATCTTCATACCCTTAATTCCTCTGACTTGCGTGCCGAAATGGGTGGGGACTGGCACGTTAGCGGTTCCACCCTGAGGCACAAGGATTTTTTATGGTTTTCTGGGTCGGAATGCCCAAAGGGTCAAGGGGCGCGTGGCCAGTCGAGCACAGTTCCTGTGCAACCGTGGACAATAGCGCACAAAAAACGCCCCGGGCGTGAGGGTCCGGGGCGTTTCCTGAGTGGTAGGGGATGAAACTCAGGCTTCCAGCGACCGACGCAGCATTTCCACGTCCTCCGCGATCTGACCATCCGTGGTCTTCAGTTCTTCGATGCGCTTGACGCCATGCATGACGGTGGTGTGGTCGCGACCACCAAAGCGGCGACCAATCTCGGGCAAGGACCGGCTGGTCAGCTGTTTGCACAGATACATCGCAACCTGACGCGGACGGGCATAAGATCGCAGACGCTTGGGACCGATGATGTCCGACAGCCGGATGTTGTAATAGTCCGAAACCTTGCGCTGAATCTCTTCGACGGTGATCTTGCGCTCGGACGCGCGCAGCACATCGGCCAGACAATCCTGCGTCAGCTCCATGTCGATCTCGCGACCCACCAGCGAAGCAAAAGCGAACAGCCGGGTCAGCGCACCCTCAAGGACACGGACGTTGGTCGAGATGCGATGGGCCAGGAATTCCAGGACGCCATCTGCAATAGTCAGGTCAGGATACGTGCTGCTGTATTGCTGTACCTTGTTCTGCAGGATGCCCAGACGCAGTTCGTAGTCGGTCGGATGCAGGTCAACGACCAGACCGCATTGCAGGCGGGATTTTACACGATCCTCAAGATCCTTGATCTCACCGGGCGCGCGGTCGGCCGAGATGATGATCTGTTTGTTCTGATCCACCAGCGCGTTGAACGTGTGGAAGAATTCTTCCTGAGTCGAATCCTTGCCTGCGATGAACTGCACGTCATCGACCATCAGAACATCGACCGAGCGGAACAGGTGTTTGAAATCCATCATCCGACGTTCGCGCAGGGCCTGTACGAACCGGTACATGAATTGTTCCGCCGACAGGTAGAGCACATTCAGCTCAGGGCGCTTGGTTTTCAGTTCCCAGGCGATCGCATGCATCAGGTGTGTCTTACCCAGACCAACACCGCCATACAGAACCAGCGGATTGAACGTCACCGGACCGCCCTCGGATACGCGGCGCGCAGCAGCATGGGCCAGTTCGTTAGGCTTGCCGACAACAAAGCTGTCAAAGGTAAAGCGGGCATCCAGAGGTGCCGCTTGCAGGGATTCCAGCGCATCATTGGCAGAATCGACCTGCGGCGCTGGGGCTGCATCCGGCGTCACGGTTGGCTCGGGCACGGATTCGACCTTGGGACGCGCCGGTGAGTTGGCGGCGACGCGAAAGGCCAGGCGCTGCACCGATTCCCCTGCGGTGTTCATCTCATACAGGATGAGATCCGCAAAGTTTTGACTAACATAGTTGCCCATGAAATTGGTCGGTACCGAAAACACTGCCACCCCGTCCTGCAACTCTTGGAATTCAAGAGGCTCGATCCAGGTCGTGTAGTTGTTTCGGCCGATCGCTCTGAGCAACTTGTTACGTAGTAGTCCCCATTTCTCTTGTGTCATTAAGCGCCTCACGCATCCCATTCTTTATTGGCCTGTCGGCCTTATTACTATGTTCCGGTCGCCCGGTTTGAGCACTCAAACGCACAGGGATACCCTTCACCAAACTGCAAAAGTTTGGCGGGTTTTTTTGTCGAATGCCTGCACTGCCAAGTCCGCCGGCATTCCATATCAGGAACGCCCTTGAATCAGGGTTGCGCATCGCAATCTCATTTTCGACAGGGCTTGGTTCCTTGGTTACCCAAAGACCATAGCAGATCAGCAAACTAAATTCGTCCAGTTGCCAACATTCGTCCCTGACCTCCCTGATGCCCGTCAGTTCGGTCGCTGGAACAGCCTGTCCCCCCAAGCGAGTGAATCGCTGTATCAGTGGTAACAAGAGGCTGCGGTTCCCGGCAACGAAACTCTGATGTTGACTCGCGTCTTTGGCCGAAAGAATCTCTCAGATTTGTGAAGGCGCGGCATTCAGGCAACAGCAAAAAAAAAGCGCCACGAATTGTGACGCTTTTTTGGCAATTGAGCTTTAGATAGTTGACCCAAGGTCAACTCGGAGTCTTAGCCCAGCGCTTTTACACGAGCCGACAAGCGCGACATTTTACGCGACGCGGTGTTCTTGTGGAAAACGCCTTTTGTAACGCCGCGCATCAGTTCGGGCTGAGCTACGCGTAGAGCTGCGGTTGCAGCGTCTTTGTCGCCGGATGCGATCGCTTCTTCTACTTTACGCAGGTAGGTACGGATGCGCGAACGACGTGCTTTGTTGATTGCGAAACGCTTCTCGTTCTGACGAGCGCGCTTTTTAGCCTGGGGCGAATTTGCCATGTGTCTCTGACCTTTGGTTCGGTACGTTATCTAGGGAAGCGCGCCACGGAATATCCGCACCGGATCAGAAATCACGAGTGTGAGTCGGGCCAAGCGGGCCGCACGCGCATGTATAGCGGCGCTTACTACCCAAGTTGGCCAGATTTGCCAAGCCGATTCTTTTGAGACACATGGCAGGTATTAAAAAGGCGGGCAAAGACCCGCCTGTTCCTATCCGATCAGGGCACCGCTTATTTGTCGCGGAACTGAGCAGCCCGTTTTTCCAGGAACGCGGCCATGCCTTCCTTCTGATCCTCGGTCGCAAACATCGAGTGGAACACGCGACGTTCAAACAGCATCCCTTCGCTGAGCGGCAGCTCATAGCTGCGGTTCACGGCCTCTTTGGCCGCCATTGTGCTCAGCTGGGACTTCTCGGCGATCTTCTGGGCCGCACCCATCGCCTCGTCCATCAGCTTTTTGGCGGGAACGACGCGGCTGACAAGGCCAGAACGCTCCGCCTCTTCGGCGTCCATGAAGCGGCCGGTCAGGTTCATGTCCATGGATTTGGACTTACCGACAAAGCGGGTCAGACGCTGGCTGCCGCCCAGCCCTGCAATAACGCCAAGGTTGATCTCGGGTTGACCGAACTTGGCCGTATCGGCAGCGATGATGAAGTCGCACAGCATCGCCAACTCGCACCCGCCACCCAGCGCATAGCCTGCAACGGCCGCGATGATCGGCTTGCGGATCGCGCAGACACGGTCATTCAGATCACCAAACAGGTTCGAGCTGTAGACGTCCACAAAGCTCATCTCGGACATTTCCTTGATGTCCGCACCTGCCGCGAACGCCTTGTCCGAACCGGTAATGACAATGCAGCGCACTTTGTCATTGGTATCCGCATCTTCCAATGCGGTGCACAGTTCCTGAGCCAGCTGTGAATTCAGCGCATTCAGCGCGTCGGGTCTGTCGAGCTTGATAAGGGCGACGTGGTCTTCGATTTCGACGATGATCGTCTCAAAAGCCATGAGGTGAAAGCTTCCGGTTGTTCCGTTCAGGTACGATTCCTTATCACGCGAATTCGCTGGATCAAGTTATCTTTGGCATTGCGCACAATAGAAGGATGAGCGACCGGACTGGGTGATTCTCTTGATCGGGGCACCGCAGCCCTCGGTCCGGCACGGCTCATCCTCGCGGCCATACACGTCGAAGCTGTGCTGAAAATATCCAAGTTCTCCATCGGCTTGGCGGAAATCGCGCAGGGATGAGCCACCCGCTTCGATGGCGTCCTGCAGCACTTTTCTGATGATGGGAACCAAAGCTGCAACGCGCGTTGAAGAAATCTGCCCGGCTTTGCGACGTGGCGACACTCGGCCGCGATAAAGCGCCTCACAGACGTAGATATTCCCTAATCCAGCAACGATTCCCTGATCCAGAAGCGCAGATTTGACCGGAGTGTTCTTGCCGCGAAACGCATCAATCAGGTGTTGCTCGTGAAAATCGTTACCCAGGGGCTCGGGCCCAAGAACCGAAAGCAGCTTGTGATCATCCGCCGTGGCCGTTTGCAACAGGTCCATTGCACCGAACCGGCGTGGATCATTGAATGTAACCCGCGCGCCATTGGCCATGTGAAAGACCACATGGTCATGTTTTTCCGGCATCGGATGTTCATGCACGAATTGCCCCAGCGGATCTCCGGATACGGTCATCCGGCCTGACATCCCGAGGTGAATCAGCAATGTTTCACCGCTGCTGAGATCGGCAAGAATGTACTTCGACCGCCGGCGCAATCGCTGAACCGTCTGCCCGGTCAACCGCTCGGCCATCCGATCAGGGAAGGGCCAGCGCAGATCGGGGCGATTCACGTCGGCACGTTCGATCACCACACCCTCCATCGCGGGGCTCAGGCCGCGTCTTACTGTCTCGACCTCGGGCAATTCGGGCATTTGAGGGCTCCTAATTCAAAGGGCCGCATTGTGCCCCGGTTCCAGAGCCCTATAACAGAGGCGAAATTCGACAAACGGCAAGGCAAATGTCCGACAACAGCGACAAGACCACTCATTTCGGGTTTGAAACCGTGCGCGAGGCAGAAAAGGCCGGGCGCGTGCAGGGCGTGTTCAACTCGGTCGCCTCGAAATACGACGTGATGAACGATGTCATGTCGATGGGCATTCACCGGGTCTGGAAAGACGCGATGATGGACTGGCTTGCGCCGCGCCCCGGTCAACGCCTGCTGGATGTGGCGGGTGGCACCGGAGACATCTCGTTCCGGTTCCTGAAACGCGCAGGCTATGGCCATGCCACGGTTCTGGACCTGACCGAACCCATGCTGATCGAAGGCCGCCAACGCGCCGAAGCCGACCAGATGGTCGACAGCCTAAACTGGGTGGTTGGCGATGCCATGTCGCTGCCCTTCGACGACAACACGTTTGACGTCTACACGATTTCATTCGGCATCCGGAACGTGACTCGCCCGCAAGAGGCACTGAATGAGGCATTTCGAGTCCTGAAACCCGGTGGCCGCCTGATGGTGTTGGAGTTCAGCCAGCTGCCCAATGACGGGTTGCAAAAGCTCTATGACCTCTACAGCTTCAACGTCATCCCGCGCATGGGCAAGTTGATCGCCAATGACTATGACAGCTATCAGTACCTGGTCGAATCGATCCGTAAGTTCCCCGATCAGGAAACTTTCCTGGGAATGGTGCGGGCCGCAGGTTTTGAAAACGCCAAGTACCGCAACCTGAGCATGGGCATCGCCGCGCTGCATTCCGGCTGGAAAATCTGATGCGCGGCCCTCACAACATCATTCGCCTGATCCGGACAGGCGCCACTCTCGAGCGCACAGGCGCCATGAACGTTGTGCTGGACGCGTTCGAGGCTCCTCGCACGATACGTTTTTTGGCGCATGCCTTGGGCAAGCCGTTCCAATGGCTGGGCTATAAAGGCGATCCCGACATGCCGCCCGCCACTCGGGCACTGACGGCGCTGGGACCTGCCTATATTAAGTTTGGCCAAGTTCTGTCGACCCGGCCCGACGTGGTCGGCAATGAACTGGCCGAACAGCTGCGCGTGTTGCAGGACAAACTGCCTCCATTCTCACGGGCCGAAGCGATGGCCGAAGTCGAAAAGGAACTGGGCCAGCCGGTTTCCGAGATGTTCAGCGAGTTCAGCGACCCCATCGCTGCGGCCTCGATTGCTCAGGTCCATAAGGCCAAACTGGTCAGCACCGGCGAGGACGTGGCCGTCAAGGTCCTGCGTCCGGGAATCGAGCGCGCCTTCCGCAAGGATGTCGACGCGTTCTATTTCGCCGCCCGCATCGTTCAGTTGTTCGCGCCCGGCGCGCGTCGCTTGCGGCCGATGGAGGTAATTGAACATTTCGACGGGGTCGTACGTGGCGAATTGGACCTTCGTCTGGAAAGCGCTGCCGCGTCTGAATATGCGGCCAACACAAAGAATGATACCGGGTTCTGGCTGCCGCCTGTGGTCTGGTCCCTGTCGGCCCGCCGCGTGATGACGCTTAGCTGGGCCGACGGTATTCCGCTGGGTGACAACGCCGCGTTGGACGCTGCCGGGCATAATCGCCCCGACTTGGCGGAACGCGTCCTGCGCCTGTTCCTGTTGCACGCGCTGCGCGATGGGTTTTTCCACGCCGACATGCATCAGGGGAACCTGAAGGTCGCGGCAAACGGTGACATCATTGCCTACGACTACGGCATCATGGGCCATATCGACGAATACACCCGCCGCGTTTACGCCGAGATCCTCTTTGGCTTTATCCGTCGCGACTACAAACGCGTGGCCGAGGTGCATTTCGAAGCGGGCTACGTCCCGGCAAATCAGGATGTCGATGAATTCGCCCGCGCTCTGCGCGCGGTCGGTGAGCCCATCTTTGGCATGGACGCGACCCATATCTCAATGGGCCGCCTGCTGAACTACCTGTTCGAAGTGACCGAACGGTTTGGCATGGAAACCCGGACCGAGTTGATCCTGCTGCAACGCACAATGGTGGTTGTCGAAGGTGTCGCGCGGTCACTGGATTCGCACATCAACATCTGGGAAGTCGCCCGACCGGTTGTCGAGGATTACATCAAGCAATCCATCGGCCCCCGCGCGGCTCTGCGGGATTTTGGCAAAACGGCCATGGTATTGGCCCGCTTTGGCCCCCGCTTGCCTGCTTTGGTGGAGAATGCGCTGATCGCTCAGACGCAGAAAGACGATGCCCAGAACAAAGGAATTTCGGCAACCATTCTGCCCGCAACCATCGGGGCCGCCGCCGGAGCCGCAATTGTTCTGATCCTGGCAGCCTTCACCTAAACCCTATTCGTCAGCTTCATCTGGCTAAAAATATCCTCGGGGGGAATCGCGCCCAAGGCGCGATGGGGGGCAGACAGCCCCCCTGCTCCGGTGGGGATCAGAGCCGCTCGAACGCGATGGCAATACCCTGTCCGCCGCCGATGCACATGGTGACCAACCCTTTGGATCCACCAATGCGCTCCAACTCATACAGCGCCTTCAATGTGATGATCGCGCCCGTCGCTCCGACCGGATGACCCAAGGCGATCGCGCCACCGTTCGGATTCACCTTGCCGGCGTCCAAACCCAGCTCTTTGTTCACAGCCAATGCCTGAGAAGCGAAGGCTTCGTTGCTTTCAATCACGTCAAAGTCGTCCACGGTCAGGCCAGTACGCGCCATAAGGTTCTGCACGGCGGGCACCGGTCCGATCCCCATGACCTCGGGGCGGACACCTGCGTGGCCATAACCCAGAATGCGCGCCTTGGGTTTAAGACCCGCTTTTTCCGCAGCCTCCGCCGTAGCGAGTACCATCGCTGCCGCACCGTCATTGATCCCCGACGCGTTACCGGCAGTCACGCGTCCGTCTTTCTTGAATGCCGGACGCAGACCAGCCAGAGCCTCAACCGAGGTCTTTTTCGGGTGCTCGTCGACCATGAAATCGACCATGTCGCGCTTTACTTTGATCTGAACCGGGGCGATCTGGCTTTGGAAATAGCCCGACTCGATGGCCGCTGCTGCGCGGGTCTGGCTGGTCAGGGCAAACTCGTCCATCTGTTCGCGAGTGACCTGATGTTCGTCAGCCACGTTTTCAGCCGTCACCCCCATATGGCCGGTGCCAAAGGGGCAGTTCAGCGCGCCCAGCATCATGTCCAAAGACGTGACATCGCCCATTTTGGCACCCCAGCGCGCCTGAGGAACGATGTACGGGCTGCGCGACATGCTTTCCGCGCCGCCAGCCACGGCGAACTCTGCATCGCCCAGCATTAGTGACTGCACGGCGGAAACAATCGCCTGAGCCCCCGACCCGCACAACCGGTTTACGTTCATCGCTGGAGTCTCGTTCGGAATGCCCGCCTGTTTTGCGGCTGCACGGGACAAATACATGTCACGCGGTTCGGTGTTAATGACATGACCAAAAACCACGTTGCCGATCTGGGCCGCCTCGACCCCGGACTTCTCCATCGCCGCCTCGGTCACGACGGTTGCAAGATCAATCGGTGCGGTTGACGCCAGCGCCCCGCCAAACGTGCCGATCGCGGTGCGGGCACCATCAAGAATCACGATGTCTTTCATGTCTCTTCTCCTCTGGGGTTTGGCGGAACTATGCATCTGCGGCATCAGGCTGTCCCATGGAACGTACCGTCACAAGCAGAATTGACATCCGCAGGTCAAAAGCGCATGAGATTCCGTCATGACGGAAAACTCAGACGATATCCTGACACGCCTGCCTGCTCGCCTGAAAGAGGCACGCCGCGCCAAGGGCCTGTCGCTTGAAGCCGTTGCAAACCTCAGCGGTGTATCCCGATCCATGGTCAGCCAGATCGAACGGGGCGAAAGCAGCCCGACGATTTCGACCCTGTGGAACCTGACCCGCGCCTTGCAGGTCGATTTCGCCGGGCTGCTGGAAGAAGCGAACAGCGCGGACCAGATCGAGGTTCTCAGGAAATCCGAAGTGCCCAGCATCGACAACATGGGCCAGAATTGCCGGATTCGCATTCTGTCGCCACCCGAAGAGGCGGGTGGTCACGAGGTCTACGACATTGAATTCGACAAAGACGGCGCCCTGAACAGCCAGCCCCATGCTCGTGGAGCAAGAGAGCAACTGACTGTGCTGGAAGGCGCCGTACGCGTGACCTCTGGAACTGCTGTCAGTGACATGCAGCAGGGTGACACCGCACGCTATGCGGCAGATGTCGCGCATTCGATCATCGCCAATGGGCCTGCGCGGGTCTTCCTGATTGTAAAAAACGCCTGACGCCGGCAAAAATCCGCCTTCACGGATTTTTTTCTCGTATATTGTAATTCCCCCATTTGGGAATTACGTCCGTTATGTTAGATATGCGACTCAGACAAACGGAGACCGCCATGGCTGATGCATTCCTGTCCCACATCACGGACACCCTCGCGCAGATCGAATCTGAGGGTCTGTATAAACGCGAACGAATGATCACCTCGCCTCAGGGCGGTGAGATTACGGTGGGCGACAAACAGGTGATCAACCTGTGCGCCAACAACTATCTGGGTCTGGCCGACCACCCTGCCCTGATAGACGCCGCCAAAGGCGCGATGGAGCCCAAGGGGTTCGGCATGGCCTCGGTCCGCTTCATCTGCGGCACGCAGGACATTCACCGTGAGCTTGAGCAGAGGTTGGCAGGGTTCCTGAACAAGGACGATTCGATCCTGTTCGCCGCCTGTTTCGATGCCAATGGCGGACTGTTTGAGCCCTTGTTAGGGCCGGAAGACGCCATCATCTCGGACAGTCTGAACCACGCCTCGATCATCGACGGGGTGCGGTTGTGCAAGGCGAAACGCTATCGCTATCTGAACAATGACATGAACGACCTCGAAGCCTGGTTGAAACAGGCGCGCGAGGATGGCGCACGGCACATCATGATCGCCACCGATGGTGTATTCTCGATGGACGGCTATCTGGCCAACCTGCCCAAAATCCGGGAACTGGCCGACAAATACGACGCCATCGTCATGGTGGATGACTGCCACGCCACAGGCTTCATGGGGCCAAACGGCGCGGGCACACCGGATCATTTCGGTGTCGATGTGGACATCCTGACAGGGACTTTGGGCAAGGCACTTGGGGGGGCAATCGGCGGTTATATCGCCGGGCCGCAGCCAGTGATCGATCTGCTGCGGCAGCGGGCGCGGCCCTATCTGTTCTCAAACTCGCTGCCGCCATCCATCGTCGCCGCAGGTATTGAGGCGATCCGTTTGGTCGAAGAGGGCGATATGCTGCGCGCCCAACTGTTCGGTAATGCCAAATACTGGCGCGCGGGGCTTGAGAAGCTGGGCTTCGACCTGCTGCCGGGTGAACATCCGATCATCCCTGTCATGCTGGGTGAAGCAACGCTGGCGCAGGAGATGGCATCCCGTCTGTTCGATGAGGGTGTCTATGTTTCGGGCTTCTTCTTCCCCGTCGTCCCGCGCGGGCAAGCGCGGATCAGAACGCAGATGAATGCGGCTCTAACAAAAGGCGAATTGGACCGTGCACTGGCGGCCTTTGGGAAGGTCGGCAAGGAACTGGGAGTGATCTGATGCGACCCAACACGATGAAAGCCCTTGAGAAATCCAAGCCTGAGGAAGGCCTGTGGATGGTCCAGGCCCCGGTGCCTGATATCAACGCGGACGAAGTTCTGATCCGCATCAACAAAACCGGCATCTGCGGGACGGATATTCATATCTGGAACTGGGATGAGTGGGCCGCAGCCACGGTGCCAATCCCGATGATCACCGGCCACGAATTCGCAGGTGAGATCGTCGAGATTGGCCGCAACGTGTCCGGTCTTGAGATCGGTCAGCGCTGTTCAGGCGAGGGTCATCTGATCACCACCGACAGCCGCCAGAGCCGCGCCGGGAAGTTCCACCTCGACCCCGGCACTCGCGGGATCGGCGTGAACGAACAGGGCGCTTTTGCCCAGTACCTGAAACTGCCCGCTTTCAACGTAGTACCATTGCCTGATGATGTGCCTGATGAGATCGGCGCGATACTCGACCCGTTGGGCAACGCCGTTCACACCGCGCTCAGCTTTGATCTGCTGGGCGAAGACGTTCTGATAACCGGCGCAGGCCCTATCGGGATCATGGCCGCCGCCGTTGCGCGCCATGCCGGCGCCCGGCATGTGGTAATAACGGATATCAACCCCGATCGCCTGACGCTTGCCGAACATGTGGTACCAACGGTACGGACGGTCGATGTCAGCAAAGAAGACCTGCAGGACGTGATCGCGGAACTGGGCATGAAAGAAGGCTTTGACGTTGGCCTTGAAATGTCCGGTTCGCAAATCGCGCTGGACCAGATGGTCGAGGCGCTTGTGATGGGCGGCAAGATCGCTTTGCTGGGCATTCCGCCCGGAAAATCTCCGGTCGATTGGTCCCGTATCGTGTTCAAGGCAATCACCATCAAAGGCGTTTACGGCCGAGAGATGTTTGAGACCTGGTACAAGATGATCGCCATGCTGCAGAACGGTCTGGACGTGAGCCGGGTGATCACTCACCGCTTCGGTGTCGATGATTTTGCCGAAGGCTTTGCGGCTATGAAATCGGGTCAATCCGGCAAGGTCGTTCTGGACTGGACCTGATGCTCTGGAACTGCGCCGGTTCAGCCCCTAAACAGGGGTGAACTCAGGCGTTGGAGGGGCAAATGGGTGACAAAAAAGAAGACAGGTTTCAGGAGCGCGGGATCGAGGACTCGCTGGTTACCGATTTCGCAGAAGCCCATCGCAACAGCTATGGCGATTTCCTTCAGCTTAAGACCCTGCTGAACCTGCAAAAGACCTTTCAGGACCCGGCTCAACCGGATGAGATGTTGTTCATCATCATCCATCAGGTCAGTGAGCTGTGGCTGAAACTGATGCACCACCAATTGCTCGAGGTGCGCCGGTTCCTGCAACAGGACGATTTTGGTCAGGCGATGAAAAATCTCGACCGGATCAAGGCGATCCAGCGGCAATTGATCGCCGCGTGGGAAACGTTGCTGACCATGACCCCCGCCGACTACATGACCTTTCGGCAGGCCTTGGGCAGTTCCTCTGGCTTTCAGAGCTATGGCTATCGCCAGATTGAGTTCATTCTGGGCAACAAGGACGCCTCGACCCTGAAGGTTCATGAACATGATCCCGAGGTCATGGAGATGCTGAACGCCGCCCTGACCAAACCATCGCTGTATGACGAGGTGCTGTTCATGCTGGCCCGCCAAGGGTTTGACGTGCCGCGGGAACTACTCGATCGCGACTTTGCGCAGCCCTATTCCGGCGATCCGCGCATCGTGAAAATATGGGTTCAGGTGTTCCAAAACACCGAGAAACACTGGGATTTTTATGCGCTGGCAGAAAAGCTTATGGACGTAGAATCGCTGTTCCAGCGTTGGCGCTTTGATCACGTCACGGCGGTGGAACGCGTGATCGGCAACCAGCCGGGCACCGGCGGTTCCAGTGGCGTGTCCTTCTTACGTAAAGCCTTGGATTTGCGATTCTTCCATGATCTCTACGACATGCGCACCGAACTGATGTATGCCGAACAGGAGTAAGTGATGCTGTACCGTGGATTTTCTCAGGACGAGTTGGAACGGGAATACGCGCCCAGTTCGATGATCGGCGGCGACTTGACCCCATATCTGGAAAGCTACGCCGCACTCAGCGCGCAACATCGGGCACAGATGGAGGTGATCGGGAACGTCTCGTACGGTGAGCCTACGGCGCAGGTATTGGATTTCTTTCCTGCGAAAGGTGCGGGCGCGCCGCTGCATGTCTTTATTCACGGCGGCTATTGGCAGGCTCTAAGTCAGCGAGAATCGGCGATTATGGCCCCGGCATTGGTTGAGGCCGAACAGTCCTTTGCGACCCTGAATTACACGCTGGCCCCGGATGCACGGATTGGCGACATGATCGATGAATGCCGCGACGCCTTACTGTGGTTGGCAGCCAACGCGCCTGATCTGGGGTTCGATCCATCCCGCGTCACACTGTCGGGACACAGCGCCGGGGCGCATCTGGCGGCAATGGTCATGGCGACCTCGGCCGATGCATTGGCCCGCGCAGGATTACGCGTGCGCGATGTGATTCTGATCAGTGGTATCTATGACTTAGAGCCTATCAGCCAGACATCGGTAAACGACCCTCTGCAACTGACCCCAGTCGAAGTGCATGATCTGTCCCCAATCCTGCATCTGCCCACCCCCGGCTCGCGCTATCACGTGACAGTGGCCGAGCGTGACACGCCCGAATTCATCCGTCAAAGCCGGGACTATGCGGAATTGCTGCGCAAGGGCGGACACTCGGTCAGTTTCGACCTGAAAAAGGGCATGCATCATTTCGATATCATCCTGCATCCCGGCACCTTCCTACCCGCGTCGCAGTAATTCTTTACCGCACGAAAGACCCGCAACCGTGTTTCAGTGTTCTCTGAGCGGCTAGGCCGCCACGGCCTTCGTCACGACGGAAGGGATCGGCACATCCCAGATTGGCCCGGTTCCATGCTTTTCCAGCACCCGGTCAATGACAGACTTGCGGATTGCAGAGGCGTATTCTTCCGGCTGCGGGCGCAACAAGCCCCCCCCGCGCGCGGTGCCTTCGCGAAAAACTCAAAGGGCGCACCAGGGTCGTCCACGCGCCACATCGAATCGACCGTTACAATTGAGAAATCCTCAAACCCGGCGGTAGACAGGGCCGGAAAGGACAGCGCAGGGTCTGCGTAGTCGTTCGCACCAGGCACGGGCGGTAATGTGATATCAGGGTGGCCGTGCTCTGCAATTGCATCAAAGACATACCCGAGCGCGGAATCTACCTCGGGTCCACACCAGACTGAGAAAGCCAGTTTTCCCCCGGGGCGCAAAACGCGACGGGCCTCTTCAAAGACCGCCAGAGGATCGGGGACATGCGGAATGCCGAACCCGATGGTAACGGTGTCAAATTCTTCATCATCGAAATCCAGGCCCATCGCGTCGCCCTCTACAAATCGCGCCCCGGGCACCGCGTCCCGCGCCATTGCGAGCATAGCTGGCGAGAAATCGACACCAATTGCGTTTGCCCCGGCGCGAACCAGTCCAGCGGTCACATTGCCATGTCCGCAGCACAGGTCGAGCGATTTGGTGCCCGGTCCGGATGCAACTGCCGCGATGAGATGGGGAACCACCATGTTGGCGGCCCGGGCGAAAGTCTGAGCGTAGGATCGCGCAACATGCGCATCCGATCACTCGCGCTTTTCAAGCGCCGCGAAACTATCTGCTTCCGCCATCGGCTGTCCTTTCCGGCACCATTTGCAAGCTTAGCACATTTCTCGGCTATTCTCGCCCCGCGCAGGTCAGGCGTCGCCCGTTGGTCAACACCCTGAATGTTTGAAGGATTCGGACTGCCGGGGCATGTAGGTATCCCACAAAAAAAGCGGCCCCGAAGAGCCGCTTATTTCTGTTTCCATGCTGTACCAAATCAGTCCAGCGTACGTGTGACCTCTTCGCGCTCGAAGATTTCGATTACGTCGCCGGCGCGGATATCGTCGTAGTTTTCGAACGCCATACCGCATTCCTGACCCGACTGAACCTCGGCCACTTCGTCCTTGAAGCGCTTCAGCGTCTTCAGCGTGCCTTCGTGGATCACCACGTTGTCGCGCAGCAGACGGACGCCTGCGGAACGGCGGGCAACGCCTTCGGTAACCAGGCAGCCGGCAACCTTGCCAACGCCAGTGACCTTGAAGACTTCTCGGATCTCTGCGTAACCGATGAACTTCTCACGGATCTCGGCGCTCAGCAGGCCGGAAGCGGCGGCTTTCACGTCGTCCACGAGGTCATAGATCACTGAGTAGTAGCGAATCTCGACGCCCTTCTGGTTCGCGGTATTCCGCGCCGACGCGTTGGCACGGACGTTGAACCCGAAGATCGGCGCGCCTGAGGCTTCGGCAAGACCAACGTCTGTCTCAGTAATCGCACCAACACCCGAGTGCAGAACGCGCACGCGCACTTCGTCATTGCCGATCTTCTCCATCGCCTGAACGATGGCTTCGGCGGACCCTTGCACGTCCGCTTTCATCAGAATCGGCAGCTCGGTGACGTTTTCATCTTCCTTGGCCTTCTGCATCAGTTGCTCAAGTGTGGTCGCGGCACCGGCGGCGGCGCGTTTGTCCTTGGCGGCCTGTTCGCGATATTCGGCGATCTCGCGGGCTTGCGCTTCGGTCTCGGTCACGTTCAGAACGTCACCGGCCTCGGGCGTGCCGTTCAGACCCAGAACCTCGACCGGAACCGAGGGGCCAGCTTCCTTGACGCGTTCGCCTTTGTCGTTGATCAGCGCACGAACCTTACCGTACTGCTCACCCACAACGAAGATGTCACCCTGATGCAGCGTGCCGTTCTGAACCAGAACGGTGGCCACAGGACCACGACCCACATCCAGCTGTGCTTCGATCACAGCACCTTGGGCGGCGCGGTTCGGGTTGGCTTTCAGTTCAAGGATTTCGGCCTGCAGCGCGATGGCTTCCAGCAACTCGTCCAGACCCTGGCCGGTGATGGCGGACACTTCGACGTCCTGAACCTCACCCGACATTTTCTCAACGATCACTTCGTGTTGCAGAAGATCGGTGCGGACCTTGTCCGGGTTTGCATCCGGCTTGTCGACCTTGTTGATCGCCACGATCATCGGCACACCGGCCGCTTTCGCGTGGTTGATCGCCTCGATCGTCTGCGGCATCACCGCGTCGTCTGCGGCAACAACCAGAACCACGATATCCGTGACCTGAGCACCGCGCGAACGCATCGACGTAAAGGCCGCGTGGCCCGGCGTGTCCAGGAAGGTCAGCGTGGTGCCGCCATCGGTTTTCACCTGATAGGCGCCGATATGCTGGGTGATGCCACCGGCCTCCCCCGCCACAACGCGCGCGTCGCGGATCGCATCCAGTAGCGAGGTCTTACCGTGGTCAACGTGGCCCATGATGGTGATGACCGGCGGACGCGGCTGCAGATCGCCTTCGTCGTCTTCGACCTCTTTGATGACGTCTTCCACGTCCGAATCAGAGACGCGAGTCACCTTGTGGCCAAATTCTTCGATGATCAGCTCGGCAGTATCGGCGTCGATGGTCTGGTTCTGCGTGACCATCATGCCCATCTGCATCAGCGATTTGACAACGTCAGCCACACGCTCGGCCATACGGTTGGCCAGCTCCGAGACCATGATCGCCTCGGGCAGTTGAACGTCGCGGATCACCTTTTCCCGCTCGACCGGGCCGCCCATGGCCTTCTGACGCGCGCGCTCCTGCTTGCGCTTCATCGACGCCATCGAGCGTTGACGGTTGCCTTCG
Organism: Ruegeria sp. CE8; assembly: GCF_056537465.1. Classification (NCBI taxonomy): domain Bacteria; kingdom Pseudomonadati; phylum Pseudomonadota; class Alphaproteobacteria; order Rhodobacterales; family Roseobacteraceae; genus Ruegeria; species Ruegeria sp. CE8. The sequence continues at coordinate 105,251 of NZ_JBQFRP010000012.1, read as the reverse complement.
CCACCGGTCGCCTGACCAAGTGTCAGCTTGCCCGAGCGACGGTTGTCGTCACGACCCTTGCCACGACCACGCTGTTCGCGTTCGCGGTCCTGTTTGCGCGGAGTTGCAGCCGGTGCAGGTTTACTTGCCGGGGTGCGGGCCGCTTTGGGCTCTTCCGGTGCAGGCGCTGCAGCAGCGTGTTTGGCGGCTTCTTCCGCTTCTTTGCGCTTGCGTTCTTCTTCTTCGGCCTTGGCGCGTGCACGTTCTTCGGCCTCACGCTGTTCGCGTTCCTTGGCCTCTTGTTCCGCACGGCGGCGGGCGCGCTCTTCTTCACGCGCCTTTTCCGCGGCTTCGCGCGCAGCGGCCTCTTCGGCCTCGCGGGCCTTGGCGGCCTGCAACGCCTTCATCCGGCGTGCCATTTCCGCGTCAGAGATACCCGCAGGGCGACGCGACGGATCACCCGAGGGCGTTGCTCCGCCACCCGGTTTGCCGGCGCCCGGCTTGGGAACCACCACGCGTTTGCGTTTGGTTTCCACCACGACATTCTTGGTGCGTCCGTGGCTGAAACTCTGTTTCACATTTCCGGGACGTGCCCCGCCACGAAGACCCAATGTCTTTTTGCCGTCATTATCGCTCATAAAGCTTCTTACCCTTCCGCGCGGCCCCTGCCGCCGTCATCCGTTTCGCGCAAGCCACGCAGGCGCTGCGCTTCCTCTACAACACGTTTGGCGAGTCCACCAGAGGCCAAGGCCGCATGAATCACCGTTTGGCGCCCAAATGCCTGTCCTAACTCGTCCGCAGTCAGCCAACCGATGTATTTTCCGAAATGCGGCGTACTCAGTTTCGACTTGCCGCGTCCCGATCCATCAGAGGCCTGTATCAGCACCTGGGCCTCTTCCCGGTCCAGCCACGTTTTGACCTTTTCATATCCGGCGACCGCATCGCCGGACTTGCGCGCAAGGCTCAGCAACTCGATCACACGGCGCGCAACCTGACGTTCCACTTCATCCGCCAGATCCCTTGGCACGCTTACTTGCGCCTTAAAACCTCGCGCAAACAGCTTCTTACCAACGGCCTTGTCCAAGGCGCTGCGATCCGCAGCAACATAGACACCACGCCCCGGCAGCTTCGCCGCGACATCCGGAAAGACCTGACCGTCCGGTCCCGTCACAAAGCGGATCAACCCAAATTTCGGTTGAACTTCGCCCGTGGCGATGCACTTGCGTTCAGGTCCTTCGGACCGATCCTTATGGATACCACCGCGACCCATATGCGCCACCCGAGGCCTGAAATCAGGCCTCGGCCTCCTCTTCGGCAACTTCACCGTCAACGTCTTCTTCGGCCTGTTCCAGCTCAGCCGGATCGACCCAGCCCAGCATGACACGGGCGGTCATGACCAAATCCTGCGCTTCTTCCAGCGAAACGCCGAATGGTTCGAGTACACCGTCATCCTTGATTCGCTGGCCGTCGACCGTGGTCCAACCACCGGCCAGTTCCCAGTCGGCGCAGGTGGCGAAGTCTTCCAGAGTCTTTACATCGTCCTTGGCCAGTGCCTCAACCATCTGGGGTGTCAGGCCTTCGAATTCAATAAGGCTGTCTTCGGCACCCAGTGAACGGGCGCTTTCCAGTGCGGCCTTGGCCTGAGCCTCAAGGAACTCGCGTGCACGAGTTTGCAGCTCTTGCGCGGTGCCTTCGTCGACGCCGTCGATGACCAGAAGTTCGTCAATCTCGACATAGGCAACCTCTTCGAGGTTGGTGAACCCTTCCGAGACCAGCAGCTGCGCGAAGAACTCGTCCAGATCCAGACTGTCCATGAACAGCTTGGTACGGGCTTCGAATTCCTTCTGACGACGTGCTGATTCTTCGGCTTCGGTCATGATGTCGATATCCAGACCGGTCAACTGGCTGGCCAGACGCACGTTCTGGCCGCGGCGACCGATGGCCAGCGAAAGCTGCTCTTCCGGAACAACCACTTCGATCTTGCCGGCTTCTTCGTCCAGAACCACCTTGGAGACCTCGGCGGGCTGCAGCGCGTTCACCAGGAAGGTCGGCTGATCTTCGTTCCACGGGATGATGTCGATCTTTTCACCCTGCAGCTCGTTCACAACGGCCTGCACGCGGCTACCGCGCATACCTACACAGGCACCGACGGGGTCGATCGAGCCATCATAAGAAATTACAGCGATCTTCGCGCGCGAGCCGGGGTCACGGGCCACAGCTTTGACCTCAATGATGCCGTCATAAATTTCCGGCACTTCCATCTTGAACAGCTCGGCCATGAATTCCGGCGCGGTGCGCGACAGGAAGATCTGGTGGCCACGCACTTCGCGGCGGACTTCCTTGATGTACGCACGCACGCGGTCATTCGGGCGATAGCTTTCGCGACCGATCTTGTCATTGCGGCGCAGAACAGCCTCGGCACCGCCCAGGTCGACGATGACATTACCAAATTCTTCGCGCTTGACCGCACCGTTGATGATGGTGCCCGCGCGATCCTTGAATTCTTCGTATTGACGATCACGCTCGGCTTCGCGAACCTTCTGCAGGATCACCTGCTTGGCGGATTGAGCAGCAATACGGCCCATTTCAACCGGCGGAACCTCTTCGACGAAGACATCGCCAACTTCGGGAGCTTCCATGTACTGCTTGGCTTGCTCGACGGTCATCTCGGACTGATAGTTCTCCAGCTCTTCATCCTCAACCACGGTGCGGACGCGGGTGAAGGTCGCCTTTCCGGTCTTGCGGTCGATGGAAACGCGGATGTCCATTTCCGCGCCGTAGCGGCTCTTGGCGGCGCGGGCGAGCGATTCCTCCATCGCTTCGACAACCAGACCGGGGTCGATCATCTTTTCGCGGGCCACGGCCTCGGCGGTCTGCAGCAGCTCCAGCTGGTTGGCTGAGGTGATTGCCATCAGTTCGTCTCCTCTTCGGACCCTTCGGTCTCAATCTCGTCGAAAGCGTTTTCGTTCAGGGCACCGGCGTCTTTGCGCTGGCGCAGCATTTCCTTGATCAGGTCATCGGTCAGGACCAGCTTGGCATCACTCAGCCAGTCGAATTGAAGACCGATGGTAATCGTCTCGTCCCCTTCCGGGATATTGATCAGAACCTCATCCCCTTCGATCCCGGCCAGTTCGCCTTTGAAGCGGCGGCGGCCATCGATCAGTTCAGCCGTTTCAACCTTGGCCTCATACCCCTCAAAGGTCTCGAAGTCTTTGAGGCGCGTCAAAGGACGGTCGATACCGGGGCTGGATACCTCAAGCGTATAGGCGTCGAGGATCGGGTCCTCGACATCCAGCGTGGCGCTGACTGCGTTCGAGATTTCGGCGCAATCATCCACTTCGATGCCGCCATCGGGCTTGTCTGCCATGATCTGCAGCGTGGTCTGCTTGCCGCTCATCAGGCGGATACGGACCAGCTCATACCCCAGATCCTCGATCACGGGGGTGATGATCTCGGCCAGTCGCCGATCAATGGCCGCTTTGGCTATCAGGTCGTTTGTCATCTGGTACTCTACCCTTCAACCGGGCACAAAAAAACGGGCGCGCGGCCCGTCGATCTTTTCCGGTGGTGCCCCGGACCGTAGCCCGACACGCCGCTGTTAACGGCCATATAGCCGCGCAAATGCGAGATTGCAAGCCCACAGCACCCGCTTTAGCAATCACAATATCATTCCGAGATTATCCACTCGCCATCGTCACAGACATAAGGGCCAACGCGATCCCCGTCTTCGTAAACTTCGCCGTCAAAAAGGCATTGCCTGCTCTGTGCCATTGCGGCACTGGTCGGGGCGACAGTTAACACTGAGATGGCAGCGGCCAGAACAACGAATCCCTTCATTCCAAGCTCCTATTCCGCCGATGACGCAAAAAGCGCCGGTTGCGTGTTGCGCGGGTAGATGATCACGGACAACGTCCCCCTACCCAATAATTGTTCGGACTGCGCCAACCTGGGTGGGAACAACTGATCGAAGGCGGCACGGTTCAACCCCAGCTTCATTTCCGACCCCGAAAGAAACTCGAACGGAGTCCGGGCGGCACAGGAATGAAAAACCGCGTTTTGGTTCAAAGTGAACTGGCGCATGATGTTGGATGAACCACCTGTCGATTTGACCAGAACGGTGATCCCCTGTTTCAGAAAGCTGTCCGGACAGGTGAACACCATCGGTTTGCCGCTTCCATCCGTCTGAGACAGCAATACGCCTTCGGCCGTCACCTCATGCTTGAAAGGGCTGAATACGGTCTCCTGTTCGATGAAGTTGGTGTAGAGCGTCGCAAACAGCTGGCTGTCGTCATGCGGTTCGGCCTTTAGCCCGTCATACAGGTCGGCAATTGCTTGCCACATCCGGGAATCAGCCCCGCGCAAGGTTCCCGGCAGAGAGAATGGGCCCTCCAGATCATATAACACGTCGCGGAGCCGGACCGACAAAGGATGATCTTTCTCCAGATCTCGTATCCGGTCAGCCAACGCCGTATCGTCCACCGAATAGTAGCCGTGCGACTGCAATGTCCGCGTCAAAGCCCGCATATCCGAGGTCTTTTGAGCGATGCTTTCGCTGTCGTCGCCAGGCGTTGGCTCAACAGCTTCAAACCCGATATCCAGCAGTTGGGTCAGTGACTGCCCATCGCGGGCATCGAAGACGATTGTGCCGTCTTTGCTGACTTTTACCGTCACGTCTTTGCCCGTTTCCAAGGCAAACAGAGCGACATAGGCAAGAACGCCCGATAAAACGATTATTGTTATGTTCTTTAATACTTCGACCTTCATGGGACTTCTCCCATTCGCGAAACATTTAAACTAATGAAGTGTACACAATAGCAAATATTTGCACAAAGTTGAAGTCAGGCGAGTTGTCGGCGATTAAATCAACCACCACCGTTCAGCGACTCGCCCATCGTCCAGTGGTCGGTCCGTTCCGACCTGACGCGGCATGCCGACATGCCCGGCAACGGCCAGCGCCATGTCCGTTTCGCTTGGGAAAAAGCGCAATCCGCGTTGACCGTTCAACCCCTGACCATGCGGCAGCGCTGCGATATCCACATAACCGTCGCGCAAGGCTTCGGCGCGGACGCGCGCGTCGGGAATCACGATGATCTCCAAGGTTTCAGCCCAGCCTGCCGAACCGTCCTTGTAGTGACCCGCGATCCGACGCCCAAAGAAGTGGCGATCGTCTTCCGCGCGCTCGACGCGATAGCATCCCGTGCCATTTGCATTCTGCAAGGGCGTCACACCCTGCCCGTCTTGGGTAATGACAAATCGGCTGTCGGCAAGCAGGAACGGCAGGCCCGGATTGGCCTCGGTCAACTCCAGCCGCACGCGGTTGTCAGCCAATGCTTCGACCCGTCCGACATCGCCCAGCACCGCCATCACATCTTGTAAATCCAGACGGGCACCATCGTGGAACACAGCGTTATCACGCAGGTCAAAGGTCCAGACACGGGCCTGCGCGTCGGTCTGCCAGCCGGTGGCCAGCTCACCCCGCAGGGTTCCGTCGGGCGCAATTTCGGTGAGTGTATCGAACACTGCGCCACGGGCGACCTGCTCAAGGCTGTCATCGCGCGGCACCGCCAGACGCAGCGATCCGCCGACCTTGGGTGTATCCGCCAGCGAAGCACCCGTTGCGGCAAGCAGGGCAGCAGCGGCACCAGATGCAAACAAAGCTCGGCGGTCGATCCGGGTCATGATGCGCCCTCTACCACACGGTCCATGATGCGGACAAGTTCAGCGCTGATTCCGGGTTCGGACAGGGCGTGGCCTGCCTGACGAACCATCTTCAGCTCGGCATTCGGCCAGCGCTCGGCCAGGTTCCAAGCGGCCTGAGGCGGACAGATCATGTCATACCGTCCTTGCACGATGTGGCCGGGAATATGCGCGATCCGGTCCATCTGATCCAGAATCTGACCGTCCCATTCCAGAAACGCCTTGTTGATGAAATAGTGATTCTCAAGCCGCGCAAAGGCCCGCGCATATTCACCCGGACTTTCACCGGTCGCACCGTGCGAATGGATCGAAGCCAGCGCGTTTTCCCAGCTGGACCAGGCCCGCGCATACAGAATCTCCGTGGCGCGATCGCCCGAGAACAGACGTTTGTTATAAGCGCTGATGGCATCGCTCAGCTCATTTTCGGACAGCAGGGCTGTGAACTTGGACCATTGCTCCGGCCAGAACTTGCCTGCGCCACCTCCGTAGAACCAGTCCAGCTCGGCTTGCGTCGCCAGAAATACACCGCGCAGCACCAGCCTGTTCACCCGGTCCGGGTGAGATTGGGCGTAGACCAGCGCCAGAGTCGCCCCCCAGCTGCCGCCAAAAACGGTCCAGTCTTCGATGTCCAGCAAGGTCCGCAACCGTTCGATATCGGCCACCAGATGCCAGGTGGTGTTGTCCGTGACCGAGGCGTGCGGGCGCGATCGTCCACATCCGCGCTGATCAAACAGAATCACCCGATAGACGTTCGGATCGAAATAGCGCCGCATGGCAGGGCTGCAGCCGCCGCCCGGTCCCCCGTGCAGAATCACCACCGGAATGCCGTTGGGACTTCCGCATTGCTCCATATAAATACGGTGCCCGTCGCCCACATCGACCATGCGCTGGTCGAAAGGGTCGATCGGCGGGTACAGATATTGAACTGCGCGCTTTTGGTCCGGGTACTTGTCCATTATGGCCCTATATAGTCCTTAAGCGTAAAAGAGCATACGGAGACAGGAATGCAAGCGCATCCGAACACGGTTGACCCTTCCGAGATCGCAAAATTCGAAGCGATGGCTGCGGAATGGTGGGACCCGCATGGAAAATTCAAACCGCTGCACATGCTCAACCCCTGTCGTCTGGATTATATCACACAGCAGATCGCAGGCGAATTTGATCGCGATTTGAAGTCGCCAAAGCCCTTCGAAGGTCTTCGTTTACTGGATATCGGCTGCGGCGGCGGGTTGCTGAGCGAACCAATGGCGCGGTTGGGGGCCGAGGTCGTGGGAGCCGATGCCGCCGAGGGCAACCTTCCCGTCGCCCGCATTCACGCGGAACAGTCCGGGTTGGACATTGACTATCGCCACACCACTGCCGAGGACATGGCCGCTGCGGGTGAGCAGTTTGACGTGGTTTTGAACATGGAGGTGGTCGAACACGTGGCCGACCCCCTTGGCTTTCTGACCGCATCGCAAGACTTGCTGAAACCGGGCGGATTGCTGATCTGTTCGACCATCAACCGCAATCCGAAATCCTATGCGATGGCCATCTTCGGGGCCGAGGTCGTCATGCGTTGGCTGCCGCGCGGCACGCATGAATGGAACAAGTTCATCACCCCCGATGAGTTGTTCGACCTATTGCGCCAAGCTGGGTTGGAGCCGGTGGACCGCAAGGGATTCGTGTTCAACCCGATCTTGTGGAGCTGGTCGATCTCGGACCGGGATTTGAGCGTGAATTATGTGACGGCGAGTGTGAAGCCGGGGTAAGATGTGTTTTCAACCCATCTTGCAAGCTTTTTTGATCTTGAGCGATGGGTTAGAAGCCCATCCTAGGCTTGCCGGGCTTTTCTAAAGTTTAATCGGCAAGCTCTGTTTATTCCTCCCTAATAAACTTGTTTCGAGTCAACTCTGCCGCAAGCGAATCAAAGAATTTGTCATTGGAACCACGGGCCAAGGCCGCTTTTCTCATTGCGGCTCCGTCTCTGAAGAAGTCACTATTCAACACCGCCTCAACACGCCCTTTAGTCAAAGGTTCTTCCGTCACCTGAATTGTAACTCTGCTAAGCGAATAACCATTGTCAAAGGCTGCGGCGATATTAGCGGGGTCAAAAAGTTCAACCGAAGTTGGATTCTTAACATCTTTGTAAGTGACCAATCGTGGCCAAAGCTTCATGGGCAAATCTAAGGGCTCGGTCTGTTTTTTGATCCAGCGAATAGAGCTTTTAAATGACTGCCCCTTTTTGTCTGGAGGTAGCGCACGCACAATCATCCTGCCTGCGTCTTCTTCTATCAACGCAAACAAATACCGTCCGCCGAGATCAGCGACCACTGCTTCACCTGTCAGATCAGTGTGATCATGATCCAGATCACCAGCCCATTCCATAGCACCGGTGAAATCCACCCGGATCACGCTCGACGCGGTCATGGGACCGTCGGGTGTGTCGAAATACAGCACCATTTTCTGATGCCAGTCCGCCTTTTTGGTGCAACCTGTCAACAAAGCGGCCATGATAGCGAACAAGGCTATGTAATATCTCAATCCACTTCTTCCCGCCGGGGTTGATACCCAGCCTGAACAGCTCAATCAATGGGAAGAAACTCTACTCCCCCTCCAACTGCAACCGCAAATCCCGCAGCACCGGCAAGGTACTCCGCACCCGCTCCAGCCCCAACTCTCCGACCACGCGGTTTATCAGCGGGGCAATCGACGAAATCGCCTGATCGCGCGCGCGGCGGCCGGCTGGGCTGATGGCGACCATCTTGCGGCGGGCGTCGTCCCAGTCGGGGCGGATATGGATGTATCCGGCCCATTCCAGTTTGGCCAAAGTGTTGGTCATCGCGCCTCGGGTCACGTGGAACGTATTGGCCAGTTGTGCCGGGCTGCGTTCGCCCCCAACGAACACCAGATGGTTCAACACCGAGAAGTGCGAGATTTCCATGCCCTTGGGCAGCACCCGGCTGAGCCGGTTACGCAATAGCTGGTCTGCGGTCAAAATCTCGCTGAACAGCGTAACCGCGAGGGCATTGGTGTCGTCTGTCATAGTCCGGTTCTGGGTCAGGGCCCGTCGAAGGGCCGCACGTGAGTCAGTGAGGGCACGCGACTGCGCGCCTCTGTCACAGAACTATCATCCAAATCGAAAAAGTGAATGCCCGGATCGGTCCCTGCGTCGATGACGACGTCCCCCCAAGGCGCCACCACCATGCTGTGGCCGTAGGTATAGCGCGTTTTTCCGCGGGTTTTGGGATGTTCCCCGGTTTGGGCCGGGGCCAGTACCCAGCAGCCGTTCTCGATCGCGCGCGCGCGCAGCAGGGATTCCCAGTGTGCAGCACCCGTCACCGGCGAAAAGGCTGCCGGGACCGTCAGAATGCGCGCTCCGGCTTTTGCCAATGCTGAATAGAGATGCGGGAACCGGACATCGTAGCAGACCGTCATCCCGACTTTGCCGAAATCGGTGTCGGCAATCACGGCCTTGTTGCCGGGTCGGTAGTTTTTTGATTCGCGGAAGGTCTCGGATTCGGTGACCTGCACGTCGAACATGTGAATCTTGTCGTACCGCGCCACGATCTGCCCCTGCGGGTCGATCATGAAGGATCGATTGGCAAAGCGGCCATCCGCGTCATGGGTCTTGATCGCAAGAGAGCCAATCAGCAACCAGACACCCAGCGCGGCGGCCCGTTCCCGCAGGCCCGCCAGCGTCTGGTCATCTTCTTCGTGCTGCAGGACTTCGTGCTGCCGCGTGATGCTGGTGGACACGCAGTTCGTCACCTCGGGCGTGAGGATGAACCGCGCGCCTTGCTCCGCTGCCTCGGCCATCATGGCGCGAACCCTGTCCATATTTTCGGCCGGATCGTCCGACGAGGTGATCTGCAGCAGCGCGGTTTTCATCAGGCTGCGAGCAGGCTGTCCAGCTTGCCCTGGCGCTCCAACTCATACAGGTCGTCGCAACCACCTACATGCTGCGTACCAATAAAGATCTGCGGCACGGTCCGCTTGCCACCGGCGCGCTGGATCATCTCGGGCTTGCGCTTGGGATGCATCAGCACGTCGACTTCCTTAAATTCGACGCCTTTCTGCTTCAGCAAGCGCTTGGCCGCGTGACAAAAGCCGCAGAGCGGTGAGGTGTAGATTTCTACCGGTTTCATATTCCGTACCTTCGCGTTTCGCATAACCTTGGGCGAATTAGGCATCCTTGGCAACGCGCGCTAGGGTCAACACGAAAATATGATTTGCCCCGGATGCAAGACAGACACGCGCACAGGCGGCCAAGGTTGCGCCAGAGGTCATCACGTCGTCGACCAGAAGAACATCGCGCCCCTGCATCCGATGTACCCGCTTTGGGTGGGCTGTAATGGCATTCCCAAGAGTCTCTGCCCGCTCAGCCGCTGTCTTGCCGTCCAAAACAGGTGTCCGAACACGGCGAAGCAGAAGGTCCGGACATACCTCAAGCCCAACCTCTTTCCCCAGATGCTGCGCCAGCAAGGCAGATTGGTTGTAGCGGCGCTTAAGCAGCCGGGACCAATGCAGAGGCACCGGCGCGAACAGCATACCTTCCCGGAACAACTCTCGCCCGGCCTGGGCCATCCAGCGGGCGGCAGGACGCGCCAGTTCCGGCCTGTCACCGTGTTTCAGCGCCAGAATCAACGACCGCGCCTTGCGGTCGTACAAAAGGGCCGAACGACCATCCCGCCACGGGCGCGGCGCGGCCATGCAATCGTCACACTCGATCCGATGCCCATCCGAAGACCCCGGCAGCGGCACGCCGCAACTTTCGCAGACGACCCCACCGATGAAAGGTGTATCGCGCCAACAGAACCCGCAGAGGCCAAAATCTGCTTCGGTCAGATCCCCACATCCCAGACAACGCGGGGGGTAGATCAGCGCGACAGCGGTTTGAATTCGCTGCCACATGCGATAATTGCGCCCTATGAAACTGCCTGAGTCCAAAGCACCCTCATTGTTTGATCGCCCGACACTTGCCCGGCACCGCGCCCGCGCGCAGGACGATGCGCTGTTCCTGCACCGCGCTGCTGTGGACGAGGTGGAGGATCGGCTCTCCATGGTTAACAAAACCTTTACGGCTCCGGCGATCGTGACGCCGTTTGCCCCTATCTGGCGTGATTTTCTGCCGGGTGCCGAAGTCGTTGCGGATGATGACGTGCTGGCCCTGACCCCGGGCGCGCATGATCTGGTGATCCACGCCATGGGGTTGCATTGGGCCAACGATCCGGTGGGGCAGCTGATCCAGTGCCACCGCGCCCTGCGACCCGATGGCTTGCTGCTGGCGGTATGTCTAGGCGGTGAAACCCTGCACGAGCTGCGCGCAGCCCTCGGGCAGGCCGAGATCGAGGTGTCCGGAGGCCTTAGCCCCCGCATCGCCCCCATGGCCGAGCTGCGTGATCTGGGAGGATTGCTGCAAAGGGCGGGCTTGGCCCTGCCGGTAGCGGACTCCGCGCGCCTTACGGCGGAATATCGCGATCTGACCCACCTGATGCACGATCTGCGTGCGATGGGTGAAACCAACAGCTTGTCCGGGCGTATCAAACAGCCGACCCGACGGCAGATCTTTGCCCGGGCACAGCAAGTATACGCCGACCATTTCACAACACCTCAGGGGCGTCTGGCAGCCACTTTTGAACTGATATGCCTGACGGGCTGGTCGCCCGACGACAGCCAGCAAAAACCGTTGCGCCCCGGATCAGCTCAGGCGCGCCTTGCAGACGCGCTTGGGACAAATGAAGGCAAACTGTCCAATTGACGATTGGACGATTCCGGTTATCTCAGCCGGAACAGAGAAATCTCAGGAAGCATCAAATGTTTGACGCCACTCGCCCCGATCATGCCCCCGCCGACCACCCCAAGGTCAAAATGGGCCGCGTCGGCATTCTGCTGGCCAATCTAGGCACGCCGGATGACTACAGCTATTGGCCGATGCGCCGCTACCTGAACGAGTTCCTGTCGGATCAACGCGTGATCGACTATCCCAAGTGGAAATGGCAGCCGATCCTGCAGGGGATCATCCTGACCAAACGCCCGTTCAGCTCGGGCGAGGCGTACAAGTCGATCTGGAACCACGACAAGGGCGAAAGCCCGCTGATGACGATTACCAAGGATCAGACGGCCAAACTGCGGGACGCAATGCAGGAACGGTATGGCGATCGAGTGATGGTCGATTTTTGCATGCGGTACGGCAACCCATCGACCAAATCCAAAGTGCGCGAGATGGTTGCAGCAGGCTGCGACCGCATTCTGTTCTTCCCGCTCTACCCACAATATGCGGGCGCAACGACCGCCACGGCAAACGATCAGTTCTTTCGGGCGTTGATGGAGGAAGCCTGGCAGCCGGCCTCCCGCACTGTTCCTGCCTATTTCGACGAACCCGCCTATATCGCCGCTTTGGCGGAATCTGTTGAAAAAGCCTATGCAGCGATGGAAACCAAACCGGACATTCTGGTGTGCTCCTATCACGGTATGCCCGAGCGGTACTTGCAGCAAGGCGACCCTTATCACTGCCAATGCGCAAAGACGACCCGGCTGCTGAAAGACCGGCTGGGATGGTCAGACGAGCAGCTTGTCTCGACCTTCCAGTCGCGATTCGGGCCGGAGGAATGGCTGAAACCATACACGGTCGATCACGTGGCGGATTTGGCGCGTCAGGGAAAGAAAAACATCGCCGTCATCGCACCGGCATTTTCCGCCGATTGCATCGAAACGCTGGAAGAGATCAACGAAGAGATTAAGGAAAGCTTTGAGGAAGCGGGCGGTGAAACCTTCACCTATATCCCCTGCCTCAATGACGATGATTCGCACATCGCAGCGTTGGGCAAAGTGATTCAGGACAATCTGCGCGGCTGGCTGGATTGACCGGCCCGATCATCCGGACGTGAAAAAAGGCGGTGGAGCGATCCACCGCCTTTTCTCTAGATTGTGCTCGTCAAATTAGCTTGCTGCAACAGCTGCGGCAACGACGACCAGCAGGATCAGCGGCAGGATGATGCCCTGCGACGTACCCTGAGTTTCCTCAACAACAACCGGTGCTTCAACAACCGGCTCTTCCAGGTTGCCAGCATATGCGGTCGAAGCAGCAGCAGTCAGTGCAGCGGCGAGAACGAGTTTCTTCATATTAACCTCCAGAATTTGCACGATTCCATATAGCGAAACCGCACACTCAAGACTTACCTCGTGGTTTTTTCTAATCAGCTATCCGGCTGGAATGCAATTGGAACTTAAACCGCAAGCGGGTTCGTGCGCGGAAATGTCGTCAAATTAGCAACACTTGCGTGCCGACCTTCGCCATTGAGAACAGTTCGGCAATGTCCTCGTTAAACAGACCAATACAGCCGTTTGACGAACGGCGCCCGATTTTGCGCGTATCGTGCGTTCCGTGAATGCGATAATACTTCCAGCTGAGGTACAAAGCGTGTGTTCCCAACGGGTTATCCGGACCCGGCGGAATATAGTCCGGCCATTCAGGATTTCTTTTCTTCATTGACGGCGTCGGCGACCAGCTTGGGCCTTCGACCTTGCGAATGACGCTGGTGCGTCCGCGACGAGTCAGTTCTTCGGTCAGTGGAACTGAAGAAGGATAGAGTTTGTAAACCGATTGGTCGTCAGACCAATAATGCAGCGCCCGCGACACCGTATCGACCAGAATGGCCCCATTTCTTGTGTTCGAAAAATAAGGCTGCCAGTCGAGCGCTCTGAAACCCGACACATTGCGGCGGACTTGTGGTTCGGGTTCGGGCGCGGGACGCAGCGGATCTCCGGGGATATATTGTGCGATCGCCGGCGAGGCCAACAAAGCCGAGGCACCGGCCAGAAATCCGCGGCGGCTTGACGAGGGAATGGTTTTCTTGACCATCACGAGCGGTCCTTTGCTAAAGCTGACTTGAAATTTTCACGCATTTTATTGCCAGAATGCGTCAATCGCAAATCAAACCGGCAGATTCACGCAAGAATCAGCCATTGCAGGTTTGCCCAAGCCCGCATGGCGCGCTATGCCGTATGTCGACACAATAATCAGGTCGATCATGACGCGTATCTTTTCTTTACTGCTCCTTTGCTTTGTTGCGCTGGCTGCATGTACCCCAAGCAGCACCCCAACATACGGCTCGGACGGCCGCCCTTTGCCGACGGTCTATAAAATCCGAGGCAACCCGGAAAAACTCCAATTCCGCATGCTGGACTCCGTGAATGCGCTGCGCCAGGCGCAGGGTCTGCAAGCGGTTCAACTCAATTCTCAACTGAACGCCGCTGCGGCCACACATTCCAAAGACATGGCCCGGCAAAACCGCCCCTGGCATTTCGGTTCAGACGGATCGTCGCCATTGGACCGCGCACAACGCGTCGGCTACTACGGATCGTTCCTGGGCGAAGCGATTTCGGAAACCTACGAGACCGAAACCGAAACACTGGCCGCCTGGATGCAGGAGCCCGGTCCGCGCGCGGTGATTATGGATCCCAGAGCGACCCAGATGGGGTTCGCGTGGCATCAGGAAAACGGTGGCAAAATCTGGTGGACATTGGAAATGGGCACAGGCGGTTAACCACAGCCCATATCAAACAAAAAAGCCCCCGAAATTCGGGGGCTTTTTTGTGTTCGATACTTCAGGCAGCCTGCATGGACTGCGCCTCGGTCAGAATTGCATAGAGCTTGACCGGATCGGGATTGGCCCGCAGCTTTGTGCACACGGATGTGTCGCGCAGCGTCCGGGAAACCAACGCAAGGGCTTTGAGGTGATCCACGCCCGCCTCTTCCGGAGCGAAAAGCGCAAACGCGATATCAACGGGCTGCCGGTCTACCGATCCGAAATCAATCGGCTTCTCCAGCATGACAAACACACCGGCGACAGCCTCCAGATCAGTAAGCCGGGCGTGCGGCAATGCCACGCCATGCCCAACGCCGGTTGGTCCCAGGCTTTCACGTTCCAACAAACAATCGACGATTGCCTGCGCGTCCATACCCAGGGTACCGGCCGCAACGTCGCCGATCTCCTGAAACAACCGCTTCTTACTGGAAGCGGCGGACAACACACGTACTGCTTCGGGCTTTAGAATGCTCGAAAGCTCCATGATCACGCTCCACGGCGATGCCCCCGCCAAAGCAGGGGCGCGCCTTGCTACTCTTGCCTGTTACGGATCGATCCAGCCAATATTCCCGTCTTCCCGACGGTACACGACATTCAATCCGTCCTTGTTCTCATTCCGGAACACCAGCACCGGGGCGCCGGCAAGTTCCATCTGCATTACGGCTTCGCCAACACTCAGCGATGGGATCTTGGTTTCCATCTCAGCCACAATCATGGGCTGCAGTGTGTCCGGTTCGTCAGCCGTTTCCGATTCGTCAGAAGCGAGGATATAAGACGACGCCCCGAAGAGTTCAACAGGCTCAGACCGATCCTTGTGATGGTCTTTCAGGCGGCGTTTATACCGGCGCAGTTGTGTTTCCATCTTATCGCAGCATCCCTCAAACGCCGCGTAAATTTCGGTTGCGTGTGCCTTGGCCTGAGCCGTCAGGCCAGTGGAAAGATGCACTGTTGTTTCGCATACATATTCATGCGCTGAACGGGAAAAGACGACGTTGGCATCCGTAGGACGTTGGGCATATTTGCCCACGACCTCGCCCAGTTCGGTCTGCACGTGAGTCTGCAAGGCCGCACCGATGTCGATCTGTTTTCCGCTGATTTGGTAACGCATGTGATCTCCTTCACAATTCACACCCATTTCTGACGTCACGTTACACGACGCACTTGTTTTTATCGGGTGGGGGATATCGGCATTACCTGCGGTAGCCGCACCGGTTCCCCTTCCAGGAAGGGGCGTCGTGATCCAGTCGGGAACCGAGGAAATGCCATGTGCCAATTGAGGCAAGAGACGGCGGAAGAGTCAATCAAAACAGGCGTGTATATACGTGATTTCCGCCATGCACTCGGCGCAAATCTGCGCAAACCTATGAAATACGGAAATTTTCGCCCAGATAGACGCGACGCACGTTTTCGTTTTCGACCACCTCGTCGGGCGTTCCGGACATCAGGACCTGACCGTCGTGAAGGATATAGGCGCGATCGACAATTTCCAGCGTTTCCCGGACGTTGTGGTCCGTGATCAGAACACCGATTCCGCGCTTTTTCAGATCCGCAACCAGATGGCGGATATCACCAACGCTGATCGGGTCGACCCCTGCAAAAGGTTCATCCAGCAGCAAATATTTCGGATCAGCGGCCAGACAGCGCGCGATTTCGACTCGACGGCGTTCACCACCCGACAAAGCCAACGCCGGTGCGCGGCGCAGGTGCTCGATCGAGAAATCGGACAGCAGCTCTTCCAGTCGCTCTTTGCGGCGGTGGGCATGTTTGACGGTGATATCCAGAACGGCGGCAATGTTATCCTCGACGCTCATACCGCGGAAAATCGACATCTCCTGAGGCAGGTAGCCAATCCCCAAACGCGCCCGGCGATACATCGGCAATGTCGTGACCGTCTGCCCGTCAATCGTAACAGTGCCGGCCTCGGGGAACACCAAACCCGCGACCGAGTAGAAGGTCGTGGTCTTGCCCGACCCGTTCGGCCCCAGCAGCGCAACGACTTCGGACCGGCCCAGCGTCATGGACACGTCGCGGATCACCGTCTTTTTGCGATAGGACTTGCGGAGTTTTTCGATTTTCAGGCCGGAGGCACCTTCAGCCACGGTCAGATTTGGTTGGGCCATCAGTTGGCCCCCTGCTGCAGGATCGTCTTCACGTTGCCCGTCATCGTCGCCTTGCCCGTGGTCAGGTTGGCGTTCATCTGGTCGCCGCTGATCGTGCTTGGCCCCTGCAACAGCAGAACGTTGCCCTTCATGACGATCTCGCCCGAGTCGATGGTGTATTCCGCCCAATCACCTTCGGCTGCATCCGGTGGGCTGACCAGGACGACATCCTCGGTCGCTTCCATCCGCTCGATGCCCGAACGTTCTTCGTTGTAGATGACAAGCACGCGTTCTGCGGTCAGACGCATTTCACCCTGAATCACGATCACGTTGCCCAAAAACTCGGCCGAGCCATCTTCCTGATTTACGTTCAGCTTTTCCGATGTCACCTCGACCGGCAGGCTGGGATCAGCATTCGCGGATCCAAAGGCGATCTGTGTTTCCTGTGCGGATACAGAGAACGCGCCGGTTACCAGAGCACAGCTTGCAAGGGCTAAACGAAAATAGAACACAGGTTATCTTTCTGCTTTTTTTGGCTCATACACCAACTTTACACCGTCTGTAAAAATAATATGGACCGGGCCGTCTTTTTTTTCCGTTCCAAATGTCATTCTTCCAGCGGTGAAATCACCGATAATACCGGTTCCGTCGACCTGACCGGGCGTGTCGCCGCGAATTTCGTCCAGCGCAGTGTTCAACAGATCGGTCGTAACGACGATACCGTCCGTTGTTGTTATAACCACATCACCTACAAAGGTAGCCGTATTCTTGTCCGGACGGATCAATCCTGAGTTGGAATCCAGCGTAATTACACCGCCGCTCAAAAGGCCCAGACGGCCGCGGAATTCGGCGGCGGTTGGCGCTTCGCCCTCGGTCCCCTGGGTGGCCCTGGTGGCTTCGATCTGAACGTCCTCTCCCTTTCGAGTGGTGCCGCGATAGTCGGGTTGCGTGACCACCTGGTCCGCCAAGCGCTTATCAATGTCCTGTTGCGTGAAGGGAACGCTCACGTTGGTTTCGATGCTGCGTGACAGCAGGAAGACGGTCGACAGCATTCCAATGGCCACCAGCGGCAGCACCACCTTAAGGAATTGCACCATGCGTGAATGTCCGTCCACCGGTCCGTCCTCCGCCTAGCCCAGCCCAACGCGCAGGCAGTCGTGGATGTGCAACAGCCCTTCGGCCGGGCCCCGCGTCTCGGGATCGACCACGAACAGCGAGGTGATCTTTCGGTCGTTCATAATCGCCACGGCCTCCTCCGCCATTGCGTTCGGGGCAATGGTCAGCGGGTTCGTGGTCATGACCTCTTTGGCGGTCTTGTCCAGAAGCCCATCCATATTCCGGCGCAAGTCACCGTCCGTCACGATCCCCACCAGACGGCCGGAGTCATCGGTTACGCCAACAACGCCAAAGCTTTTCTGGCTCATCACCAGCAACGCCTCGCTCATCGGGGTTCCATTGGGCACCAGCGGTAGATCGGAGTGCATCAGGTCACGCACCGTGGAAAGCTGCGCGCCCAGCTTGCCTCCGGGGTGGAAGGCGCGGAAGTCCTCGGGTTGGAAATCGCGGTACTTCATCAGCGCGATAGCCAGCGCATCGCCCATAGCCAGCGTTAAGGTGGTCGAAATCGACGGTACCATGCCAAAACCGCAGGCCTCGCCCATCGACGGGATCAGCAGGTGAACATCCGCCTGCTTCATCAATGTGCTTTCCGGCTTGCTGGAAAGCCCGATCAGCGGAATGCCGAACCGGCGCGTAAACGCCAGAAGATTAGCCAGTTCCGGCGCTTCGCCCGAATTGGAAATGGCCAGAACCACATCACCCTTCGACACCATGCCCAGATCGCCATGGCTGGCCTCGGCCGGGTGCACAAAATACGCGGGCGTTCCGGTACTGGCCAAAGTGGCAGCGATTTTGTGGCCGATATGGCCAGACTTGCCGATGCCACTGATGATGATGCGGCCCGGAGCCTGCAGGATCAGCTGAACGGCCTCGGCAAAGTGTTCGTCCAAACTTTCCGCCAGAACGTCCAGCGCGCGGGCTTCATCGGTGACAACCTGTCGGGCGGTTCTCAGGAATGCTTCGGTATCGGTCATGAGTGCGCAAAGATATCCGTTTCGGGCCAACCGGCGAGATCCAGTTTCGCACGCATCGGCAGGAAGTCAAAACAGGCTTGCGCCATCTCGGTGCGGCCTTCACGGGCAAGACGCCTGTCCAGAGCGTCTCGAAGCTGGTGCAGGTACAGCACGTCCGAGGCGGCGTATTCCAGTTGGGCGTCGGTCAGGGACTCAGCCCCCCAGTCGCTCATCTGTTGCTGTTTCGAGATATCGACGCCAATCAACTCCTGGCACAAGTTCTTCAAACCGTGCCGGTCGGTATAGGTGCGCACCAATCGACTGGCGATCTTGGTGCAGTATACCGGGGCGGCCAATGCCCCAAACGCGTGATACATCGCAGCGATATCGAACCGACCAAAGTGGAACAGTTTCAATACGTCCGGGTTTTCCAACATGGCGCACAGGTTTGGAGCCTGCACCTGCCCCTTTTCCACCTGAACGATATGGCTGTCGCCGTCGCCACCCGACATCTGGATCACACACAGGCGATCCCGATGCGGGTTCAAACCCATGGTTTCACAGTCAATGGCCACAACAGGGCCCAGATCCAACCCGTCCGGCAGGTCGTTTTTATAGAGGTGGTTCGCCACGGGGCTTGTCCTTTGTCCGGTATCGCCCCCGAGATAGGGGGTTTGGTCCGCAAACTCAACGGCATCAATGCGATTGCAGCGGGTCGGCGCAGGCCGCATTGACTATATCCCCATGGGGAGGATAGGGATATTGCATGACGCAACACAAACACGCTTCCCATCCGCAGATCACAGCGCGCCTCAAAAGGGCAAACGGGCATCTGGCCAAGGTCATCGCCATGCTGGAGGATCAGGCCCCCTGTACCGATATAGCCCAACAGTTGTTTGCGGTCGAAAAGGCGATCTCCAACGCCAAACGGGTCTTGATACATGACCATATCGATCACTGCCTGTCGCCAGCGGACGACAACAATGAGCCAGACGTGGACGATTTCAAAGCCATCACAAAGTACCTGTAACCAATGCTGAGCGTCCTGAAAAACCGCGTTTACCGCCATTTACTGGCAGCACAGGTTGTCGCCCTTGCAGGAACCGGCCTGGCGACGGTTGCTTTGGGGCTGCTGGCTTTTGATCTGGCCGGTGACGCGGCGGGGATGGTTTTGGGAACGGCCCTGACCATCAAGATGGTGGCTTATGTGATCATCGCCCCGCTGGCGGCGGCCTTTGCCGAGCGGTGGGACCGGCGCAAAATGCTGGTCGTGCTGGACCTCGTGCGGGCGGCGGTTGCCATGTGCCTGCCATTCGTAAACGAAATCTGGCAGATCTATGTGCTGATCTTTGTTCTGCAATCGGCCTCTGCCGGTTTCACGCCAGCCTTTCAGGCAACGATCCCGGACGTTCTGACGGACGAACAGGACTATACCAAAGCGCTGTCGCTATCCCGGTTGGCTTATGATCTCGAAAGTCTACTCAGCCCGGCCCTAGCTGCAGCGCTTTTGTTGCTCGTTAGCTTTGACAGCCTGTTCTGGGGAACAAGCCTGGGGTTCATTGCCTCTGCCATCCTAGTTGTATCGGTCGCTCTGCCCTCATCCAAACCAGCGAAACGCCGGGGGATTTATGACCGTACGACACGCGGAATTCGCATTTACCTGGGTACGATGCGGTTGCGTGGCTTGCTGGCGCTGACGTGGACCGCTGCGGCACTCAGCGCGATGGTTATCGTCAATACAGTTGTCATCGTGCGTGCCGATCTTGGACTTTCAGAAAGTGCGGTGGCCGTCGTCCTGGCAGGGTACGGCAGCGGATCCATGCTGGCGGCCTTCGTGCTGCCCTCACTTCTGAACAGTTTCGAGGACCGCAGCGTTATGCTCGCCGGCGCAACGTTCGGGACATTTATGATGGCCGTTGCGGGCAGCCTGTTCGCCTTGGTCCCCATGAACCTGTTGGGCTTAACCGTTCTATGGGCCGGCGTGGGCTTTGGGTATTCGGCGACCCTGACACCCTCTGGCCGCCTGCTGACACGCTCGGCCAACCCCGAAGACCGCCCGGCGGTTTTTGCAGCCCAATTCACCCTGTCCCATGCCTGCTGGCTGGTTCTGTACCCGCTGGCCGGTTGGCTCATGACCTCGCAAGGCGCGGAACAAGCTTTGCTCTGGATGACCTGCGCGGCAATTCTCGGACTGGGCACCGCGTTGTTCATCTGGCCCCGCACCGACCGGAAGCTTGTGTCCGGGGAACACACTGACAAACCTTGAGCTTCCCGAGCGCTTTGCACTACACCTTGACCTCATGGATCAGCTCGACCGCCGCATCATCTCGGCCCTGCAACATAACGCCCGCGAGTCCACGACCAAGATCGCGGCAAAGCTGGGCGTGGCCCGAACCACCGTGCATGAACGCATTCAGCGGATGGAAGAACGCGGCGTGATAGCCGGATATTCGGTGGTTTTGAATGCCCCCGAAGATGCCCCGCGCGTTCAGGTCGTTGTGCTACTGGAAGTTCAGCAGAAAGAGACGACACGCATCATCAAGCGGCTGGAGGCCTACCCGGAGGTCAAGCTTTGTCTGTCCATCAATGGCGAGTTTGACCTGCTCTTGTCCGCTGAGGCCCCGAGGATCGAGGATCTGGATATTCTGGTCGACGATCTGGCCAAAATACCCGGCGTTTTGCGCACCAATACCAGCGTCGTCTTCGGTCGCCGGATCGACCGAAACTGAGCCGTCAATAACCCTCTGTAAACCTTGGCGCGGCTAGCTTGGCACGGACTGATCAGAATCCCGGACCGGCAGAATGCCCCATCGAACGATCTTAGGACTGACCCTGACGGCGTTGTTGATTGCGCAACAGGGTTTCGCGATGTCCGATGCACGAATAGCCAGCGTGTGCGACCACGCCGCCCAGCGCGCGGCCCGGTCCGAAGGTGTGCCGCTGGACGTCATGCGTGCGATAACCCGTGTTGAGACAGGCCGCACGGTGGACGGTGCCTTGCAGCCCTGGCCCTGGACTATCAATGTTGAGGGGAAGGGCACTTGGTTCACCTCTGAATTCGAAGCGAAGTCCTATGTGTTCAACATCTTCAAAGCAGGTAAGCGCAGCTTTGATGTCGGCTGTTTCCAGATCAATTACCGCTGGCACGGCAAGGCGTTTCGGTCGATTGATGCAATGTTCGACCCTAACGAGAACGCCACCTACGCGGCGCGGTTCCTGAAAGAACTCTATTCGGAACTGGGGTCATGGCCCGCCGCCGCCGGGGCGTATCACTCACGCACGCCTACTCTGGCAAACGCCTATATGGAGCGGTTTAAATCCATTTTGGCACAGCTGGATCACAAAGCCCCGACCGCATTGGCTTCGCGCGATCCTTTCACTGGAGCCGCAGGCCCGCTGATCCCGCTGCAAATGCCCGCCAACAACGGCGCGATGGGTTCTCTGGTGCCGGTGACCGGCGCCTCCACCGCCTTTATCTCGTTCAACTAGGAGCCCCGCGTGCCCAAGATCGACGCCCGTTCCCTGTTCTCTCCGACCGTGCTGCTGGCGCTGGCACTGATGACGGTCATAGTGATGATGATCCTGCCCATGCCCGCTTGGGTGCTGGATGTCGGCTTGTCGGCCTCGTTTGCGCTCGCCATCCTGATCTTCACACTGACGCTGTTTATCGAGCGGCCTCTGGATTTCTCGTCTTTCCCAACAATTCTGCTGGCCTCGCTGATGCTGAGACTCTCGCTGAACGTATCGTCGACCAAGTTGATCATCGGTCAGGGGCACACTGGCCCCAACGCCGCAGGCGACGTGATCGAAGGTTTCGCGAATTTCGTCATGGGCGGCAGCATTTTTCTGGGGCTGGTCGTGTTTGGCGTTCTGTTGATCGTGAACTTCATGGTCATCACCAAAGGGGCCGCCCGCATGGCCGAGGTCGGTGCCCGTTTTGCGCTGGACGGTATGCCCGGCAAACAGCTGGCCATCGACAGCGACATGTCCGCCGGGGCTATCGACCACCAGCAGGCCAAGGAACGGCGCGAGCGTGAACAGCAGGAAACGACGTTCTTCGGCTCGCTCGACGGCGCTTCGAAATTCGTCAAGGGCGACGCGATTGCAGGGCTCCTGATCACGCTTCTGAACCTTGTTATGGGTCTGATCATGGGCGTGGTCGTACATGGCATGCCGATCACATCGGCATTTGAAACCTACGCAATCCTGACCGTCGGCGACGGGTTGGTGTCACAGATTCCGGCCGTGATCATCTCGATTGCCTCTGCTCTTTTGCTGGCGCGAGGCGGGACGCAGGGCGCGACGGACAACGCGATCTTTTCGCAACTGGGACGGCATCCCGCCGCGCTGGGAACGGTCGCGGTATTGATGGTGCTGTTTGCACTGGTGCCCGGCCTGCCGTTTTTGCCCTTTATCCTGGGTGCGGGTGTTCTGGGTTATGCGGCTTACGCTGTTCAAAGGAAACAAAAGGCCGAGGCCGACGCGGACCAGACCTCAACATCTGAAGTCGAAGCCCCTGTTTCCCAGGCGATCGGAGACATTCTGGATCTGGATGATGTTCATCTGGAATTCGCCCCGGACCTGGTCAGCATGGTCCTCAACCCCGGCACCGGACTAGATGCGCGGATTGCCAACATGCGGACCTATGTGGCCTCAAGCTTTGGTCTCATCCTGCCGGACATACGCCTGACCGACCGCGCGGAACTGCCGCTGGGAACCTATGTGATCAAGGTACAGGGCGTCGAACAGGCGCGCGGTGTGCTGAACCCCGATCTGGTTCTTGCGCTGGTGCAGGACGGCCATGACATGCTGCCCGACGGCAATGACGTGACCGAACCCGTCTATGGTGCGCCCGCCCGTTGGATTCTGCCAAAGGATCAGGAAGCCGCGGCGCTGAGCGGGGCAACGATTGTGTCTCCGCCGGAAATTCTGGCAACACATCTGCTGGAGATCATAAAGCAGAACTTTGCGCGGCTTCTGACGCTGAAATCCCTGCGCCGTTTGCTGTCCGAGATGACGCGGCTCAGCGATCCGACTCGGGCCGAAGCCAACCGCAAACTGCTGGACGAATTGATCCCCGACAAGGTGCCGATTGACACTCTGCATTCCGTGCTGCGCCTGTTGCTTGAGGAAAAGGTCTCGATCCGCAACATGGCCCTGATCCTGGAAAGCGTGGCCGAAGCGCGCCTGACCACCACCCAGCCCGAGGGGATTTGCGAACTGGTCCGGCAAAAACTGGGCTTCCAGCTTGTCGCAGATATGAAACGCAGCGATGGGTCCATCCCCCTGATCCAGCTTGCGCCCGAGTGGGAGGACACCTTTGCCTCGTATCAAATCGACGCACCTGGTACCGGTCTGGATGTCGCGCTGCCACCGAACCTGTTCAACAAACTGGCGGATGGTGTGGTCGACTCGGTAACGCAATCCGCTGATCACGGGCTATTCCCGGCGGTGGTGACGTCGACGCGCCGGCGCCGGCTGTTGCGCACGATCATGCAGGCGCGCGGTGTGTCGAACCCTGTTCTGTCCTTCGAGGAAATCGGGCTCGAGGCCCGCCCGGCGCTGGTTGGAACGGTGTCCGCATGATCGGTCTGCCCCCCGCCTTGCTACCGCAGCTTGGGGAAGGTTTGTGGCATGTTTTCGCTGTTTTCCTGCGCGTGTCAGCCATGGCTTCCCTTTTGCCCGCATTCGGGGAACGCAGCATTCCAACCCGGGTGAAACTTGGAATCGCTGTCGCGTTTACCTTCGTGATCACACCCGCCGTGCAAGCCCCCAATTCTGATCCCGCATTGCTGGCCTTGGTTCAAATAATCGGAACCGAGGTTCTGATCGGAATCGCACTTGGCGTGGGTCTGCGCCTGTTCGTGCTGGCACTGCAAACGGCGGGATCCATTGCAGCGCAGTCAACGTCCCTGTCGCAAATCCTCGGCGGCGCAGCGACCGACCCGGTCCCGGCGATGGGATATTTGTTGACCTTTGCAGGTCTTGCTCTGGCCGTTTTGCTGGGCTTGCACATCCGCGTCGCCCAGTTCCTGATCCACAGTTACGCTTTGTTTCCCATGGGTGTTGCCCCGCTGGCACCGGATTTGTCACAATGGGGCGTGCAGCAAATCGCACGCAGTTTCAGTCTGGCATTCAGTCTAGCCATGCCCTTCGTCATTGCGTCATTGATCTACAACCTCGCACTAGGGGTCATCAACCGGGCGATGCCGCAGTTGATGGTCGCATTTGTCGGCGCTCCGGCGATCGCCTTTGCCGGTCTGTTTTTGCTGTTTGCAGGCGCGCCCTTGATCCTGTCGGTGTGGTCCGACGCATTGTTTGCTTTCTTCCTGAACCCGCTTGAGGCCACCAGATGAGCGGGCAGGACGATGATAGTGACAAGTCGTTTGAACCGACGCCGCAAAAGCTTCAGAAAGCGCGCGATAAAGGCGAGGTCGCCAAGTCAAACGACCTTTCCGTTGTCGCAGCCTATGTCGGCCTGCTGATCGCGTTACTGGCTGCAGGTCAATTCGCAGTGCAGCGCATGGGGTCCATGTTTGTCGTTTTCATCGACCAATCGGATGAGTTCGCCCAATTGCTTTCCACAGGCCCGGCGTCCGGCCTTGTGGGCGGGATGCTCCGGTCGGCCTTAATATCCGCATCCATCTTGTTTGCTTTGCCCGCCGCGGCCGTTCTTCTCAGCCTTATTGCGCAGCGCGCGTTAGTCTTTGCCCCCAGTAAACTGAAACCCAAACTGTCGCGTATTTCGATCCCATCCAACGCAAAGAACAAGTTTGGTCGCAGCGGCCTGTTCGAGTTTGCCAAAAGTTTCGCAAAACTGGTGATTTACTGCACCTGTCTGGCCCTGTTCCTGCGCGCCAACCTCAACGAACTACTCTCCGCCAGCGCCGCACCGGCGCGGTCTTCGGTCATGCTGATGATGAACCTTCTGTTTCGCTTTTTGTTCATCGTCATAGCAGTCGCGCTGGCCATCGGCGTAGTCGATTACCTTTGGCAATACGCCGAACACATGCGCAAGAACCGCATGTCGCGCAAAGAAATTCAGGATGAGACCAAAGATGCCGAGGGCGACCCGCATATGAAACAGCAGCGCCGCCAGCGTGCTCAGGAAATTGCGACCAATCAGATGATGGCGGATGTGCCACAGGCTGACGTGGTCATAGTTAACCCAACCCATTTTTCCGTCGCCTTGAAGTGGTCCAGAACAGCCGGATCTGCGCCGGTCTGCGTCGCCAAGGGGGTGGATGAAGTCGCCGCGGCAATTCGTGAGGCGGCAGGACAGGCGGGTGTTCCGATCCACTCGGACCCGCCGACGGCGCGCGCGCTGCATGCAACCGTGGAGATCGGTCAGGAGATTTCAGAAGAGCATTACCGCCCCGTGGCAGCGGCGATCCGGTTCGCAGAGGCGATGCGCAAACGGGCAAAGGAGCAAATTTAATGAAACGCAAACAGTTGACGGATCTGGAAAAGGTAACCGACGCCGTGTTTCAGCGGGAGTACCAATCCCTGCGCCCTGTTCTGGAGGCCGAGGCGCGCGTTCAACACCAGTTGGCCCGGCTCGACGCCCAGGTACAACAGTCCAGGCAAGAGATTGAACTGGCAGAAGGGTATCAGGTCACTGGTACGGACGTGCTCTGGAACGGTTGGGAATCCGCGACCCGTCGGCGGTTGAACATCCAACTCTCCGGCCTTCGGGCGCAAAAACTGGCGGCCCTGGAAAGTTTGCGCATCGCATTCGGGCGCAAGCAGGCCGTGGCTAAGCTGGCTGAAAAAAGTTCATCGGCACGTCGGGCTTCGCATGGTTGCAGTTCAAAACTCTAAACAAGACCGGCGCGCAGCAAATCGTTCAGTACGTCAGGTATCCTGACGGCTGACACTCATAATCAGAACCTTTGAAACGTCGTCGCCCAAGTCCTTGCGGGCCTCGTCCAGCAGTGCCTTGCGCAGAACATCAAGATTACCGGAGTGGGTGAAGTTCCCATTAAACCCGCCGGTATTGGCGTGGTCGAAAAGCACCTGCAGAAAACGGTCACGCAGCTTGGGCTCTACGGCGTAAAGAGACTCGGTCATTCCTGGTGTGACCTCAAGGCTGAGGGACATGGTGACCAGGGCGGCAATTCGGTCTGACTCCACGACTGGAACCACGAATTGCTTTGTCAGTTTCAGATACTCATACGCGCCCGAACCTTCCTTTTTCTCTCCCTCACCGGACTTGTTGGCCTTTTTAGTCTCTGATTTGGCAGTTTTTTTCGTCGATTTCTCTTCGCTAAGGTCCGAGGTCGTTTTCTCGCCAGCGTCTACCTCTTTCTCGGAAGGGGCCAGGACCAGGCCTGCCGCAACTCCGCCTCCGAGGCCAACCAACAGAAAGATAAACGGGGTCAATTTCTTTATCACGGTCACACCTCAGAACGGCAAAATTGAGTCCAGGATTTGCTGTCCATATCGGGGCTGCTGAACATCGGTGATCTGACCGCGGCCACCGTATGACACACGCGCCGAAGCAATCTTGTCATAGGTAATCTCGTTCTGGCGCGAGATATCCTGAGGGCGGACATAACCGGCGACCAAAAGCTCACGGAGTTCAAAATTGACCCGCAGTTCCTGCGAACCCGAGATTGAAAGCACGCCGTTCGGCAGCACATCAATCACAGTTGCGGCAACCCGCAATGTCAGCTTTTCTTTCCGCTTCACCGACCCTTTGCCTTTACTGGTCGACGCAGAATCAATCGACACAGCTTCGTCCAGGGATGCGCCATCCGGCAACTTCTCCGCCGCGCGCTGAGGCAAACCAAACAGCCCTGGCACCTCAAGGCTTTCTGACCCACTGCGGGATCGGTTGGTGTCGTTCGAGATTTCGGCCTTTTCATCCAGCTCGATCACGACCGTCAGGATATCGCCCTTCTTGATCGCCCGCTGGTCGCCCAGCAAGGACTGTTGACCGCCGCTCCAAAGCGAGGATCTGTCGACGTTGCGTTGAGGTTGTGTATGCAGGGGCAGCCCCGGCCAGAGCATCGCCACATGTTCCGGAGATTCCTCGTTCGGCGTAAAGCTTGGCGGCTTGCCAAGATGATCCACACGACCGCAAGCCGACACTGCCAGCGTGGCGATCAACAAAGACTTCGAAAGTGCTGACATCATTTTACCTCGATCTGGCCGTCGGACCGGACAAAGCCGGTGACGGTCGTTCGGGACGAAAGATTCATGACGCGAATGCGGTCCCCGGCCGCACCACGCCCCAGCGCGCGACCTTCTGCGGTGATGGACAATGGCTGTCGGTCAAAGACCAACACAACAAGGTCGTTGCGGCCCACGATTGCCGGAGGCCCAACATCGCCCTCACGAATTGGACGCCCGGGGTACAGCGCTACACGCGCTTCCTGTCCAATCAGAAACTCCGGATTTACTACCGCATTCGGGACGACCTGATTTTTGATCTCAAGATCCGCAGCCGAAATGATCTCCTTGGCTCGAATGGTGCGTCTTGACACAACGATTTCAGCCTGAGCGGATATCGGTGACATCAAGGCCAGAGCCATGCAGAATGCCCTCATCAGCGCACCTGTGTGGTCGCGCCCATCATCTGATCGACGGCTGATATGACCTTGGCGTTCATTTCATACCCGCGCTGTGCCTCGATCAGTTCGGTGACCTCGCGCACAGCGTCGACCGAGCTGTCTTCGAGATACCCCTGCCGCAGCGTGCCCAACCCGTCCTCTCCCGGCGCGCCAACCACAGGCGCGCCCGAGGCCTCGGTCTCTTTGAACAGGTTGCTGCCAATCGCCTCGAGACCCTTGGCATTGGAAAAACTGGCAAGAGTGAACTCTCCCAACAGCTGGCCTTCGGGTGCGTCATCGAAATAGGCGTAGACCTCACCCGAGGCGTTGATCGAGATTGACAGCGCGTCGTCGGGAATGGTGATTTCAGGTGCCACAGCAAACCCGTCAGACGTTACGATCAAACCCTCGGCGGACCGTTTCAGGCTACCGTCCCGCGTGTAGCCGGACTGGCCATTGGGCAGCGTCACTTCCAGATATCCACGCCCTTCGATCGCGACGTCCAGATCGCTGCCGGTGGCCGAGAGCGCGCCCTGCGACAGTTGCACGGTCACAGCTGCAGGGCGGACACCCAGCCCAAGCTGGATACCGGTCGGGAGCACCGTTCCGTCATTGGCGTTCACTGTCCCTGCGCGCGCCACCTGTTGATAGTGCAGATCGGCAAACTCTGCCCGTCTCGCGTTAAAGCCGGTTGTGTTCATATTCGCCAGGTTGTTCGAGATCGTCTCGACCCGCATTTGCTGTGCAGTCATACCCGTGGCTGCGATTTTTAAAGCCCGCATATCAAATTCTCCTTATGCAAATCAGCGCACCAGCGCCTTGAGCGCACCGCGCATGCGTTCGTGTTCGGAATCCAGAAAGCTCTGGCCCAACTCATAGGCCCGCTGGATCTCAACCAGCCGCGAGACCTGCGCGATGGCATTCACATTCGACCCTTCGAGAAACCGATGGACGACCACGGGTTCTCCGACCGGTTCAATGTCACCCTCGGCCCGAAACTGTGTGCTGCCTTCACGCACCAGTGTTTTGGGGTCGGCCACGCGATAGACCCCGATCTGGCCCAGCAACTGTCCGTCAACGCTCAGCGTTCCGTCGCTGCCAACATCAATCGATGCGGCATCCGGCGGGATAAAGACCGGCGCCCCATTGCTGTCCAAAACCCGATGGCCATCCATGGTCACCAGATCTCCGTCCGCGTTGGGCGAGAACGCACCGGCCCGGGTCAGCCGATTGCCCGCCGGGGTCTCGACCATGAAAAACCCGTCGCCTTCGATGGCAAAATCAAACTGCCCGCCGGTCTCGGTCAAAACACCTTGCTGCAGCGAGGTATTGCGCACCTCGGCACGGCTCATGGACAGGGACGGGTTGCCCGGCATGTCGCGAACGAACTCCGAAAACACCAGACCTTGAGCGCGGTAGCCGGTGGTATTGGCGTTGGCGACGTTGTTCGCCACCAGCCGCATTTCGGTCATCAGACCCGACTGTCGAGACAGGGTGACATAGGCGGTATCCATCAGCGACCTCCTGCGATCAAAGGGATGAGTGTTCCGGTGAAAAACGTGACCAGTGTCTGAGTCATGAAACCCATCGAAATCCAGAACACGATGACGATGGCGATCAATTTGGGCACGAAGGTCAGCGTCATCTCCTGAACCGAGGTCAGTGCCTGAAACAGACCTACGATCAGGCCCGAAACGAGTGCCACGGCGAGGATCGGAACCGAGGTGATAACCGCGACCCACAGCGCCTGACGCACGATGTCATAGAAGAGACCTTCGCTGAGCATTGCGTCAGACCGGCATCCGAAGGATTTCCTGATAGGCCTCGACCACCTTGTTACGCACGATCACGGCTGTTTCCACGGCGAGTTCAGTCTGCGCCAGGGCCTGCACCAGCGCATGCGGATCGGCCTGACCCACCATTGACGATTGCGCCACCTGCTCACTGTGTCTCAGCGTTGCGGCAAAGTCCTGAAAGGTTGACCGCAGACCCTGCGGCATCCCGGCGTGGTCAGGATCGGCTTGGGTGGCAGGGCGTGCAAACGCATAACTCTGGGCGGCATTGAGGGATCGGATATCCATTCTGGTTTCCTTTATTTTCGGAGGAGTTCCATCAGGCTCGACGACATCTGTCGTGTCTGGTCGAACATCTTGAGGTTGGCTTCGTAGCTGCGCTGCGCCTCGCGGGCGTCGGCAATCTCGATCATCAGATCAACGTTCGAACCGCGATAGTGGCCCGTGTCGTCGGCCATCGGGTGACTGGGGTCATAGATGCGTGACAATGCACGACGATCCAGCTTGACCCGTCCCGCCTGCACCATTTCTTTGCCGCCTTTTTCGACGGCCTCGAACGGTACGGTCTTGCGGCGATAACCCGGAGTATCCGCGTTCGAGATGTTCTCGGACACATGGCGCAACCGAGCGGCCTGCGCCCGCAAAGCGCTGGCAGAGGCGGTCAGGGAATGGGAAAAATCACTCATCCTTCGCCCCCTTACGCCCGACCCAGACTGCTGCGCAGAATGTTCATCGAGGATTTGTAGATCGTCAGCGCGCGGTCGTGCTGGCGCTTGACCTCAACAGCCTTGAGCATTTCTTCCTCGACCGAGACACCATTGCCGTTCGGATCACCCGACGGCGAGGCATTGATCTCGGCCCAGGGTTTGGGACCACTACTGCCGTGAAGATGACCCTGTCGCGTGGCGGTCATGGCAACCTCGCGGCCAGTGTTTTCGAAGGCTTTCTGAAAGGCCTCGATATCGCGGGGCTGGTAGCCCGGCGTATCCGCATTGGCCATGTTGCGCGCAATCACTGCCTGCCGTTGCCCGGCATGGGTTGCCATTGCGTACGCGGTCTTAAAGACGTTCAGGTCATAGAACATCGGGGCTTCTCCCTCGATCGATTTCAATCAAGGCTTAACCCCGATTCCTTTAGAAACCGTTTTCAGAAACCGTTGGAGAACCCACGATGTCCGATTTCGACCCGATGCTTCTGAAACATGAATTCGACCGTCTGTCTGCGACGCGCCATATGGGGCGCGTGGTCAGCGTCGCGCGCGGGGTCATAGAAATAGAAGGTCTGCAACAACATGCCCGGATCGGTGACCACCTTACTTTGCGCCGACGCAATGCTCCGGATCTGGCGGGTGAAGTTCTGCATGTCGAATCGGAACTGATTCACATGCTTCCGACTGCCGCCCCGGACGGTGTTTGCCTGGGCGACCGGGTGATTCTGAACCAGACACCCGCCTTTGCACCGGGTATGCACTGGCTTGGTCGGGTGGTTGATCCGTTTGGCAAGCCGCTGGACGGAAAGCCCTTGTTGTCGGGCACTCAGAAGCAGGACATCATGCAAGCCCCGCCCCCGGCGGTCGCGCGCAAACCGCTGGGCGCACGGATGGAAACCGGGCTCGCGATACTCAACACCATGCTGCCTGTTGTTCAGGGTCAGCGTATTGGGCTGTTTGCCGGGTCTGGCGTTGGCAAGTCCACGTTGCTGGCGACGCTGGCGAAATCGATGCAGGCGGATGCGGTTGTCGTGGCGTTGGTGGGCGAGCGCGGGCGCGAGGTAAGTGAATTCGTCGAAAACGCGCTTGGGGTCGAAGGAATGAAACGGTCTGTGGTCGTGGCCGCAACATCGGACCAGTCCGCGCTGGCCCGCAGGCGCTGCGCATGGTCGGCGATGTCCGTGGCGGAATATCTGCGCGATCAGGGGCTGAATGTCCTGTTTCTGGCCGATTCAGTGACGCGCTTTGCCGAAGCGCATCGAGAAATCGCCGTTGCGATGGGTGAAACACCTTCCCTTCGGGGATTTCCGCCCTCGGTCACGCCCCTGATCGCCGGTCTGTGCGAGCGAGCCGGCCCGGGAACGGCGGAACAAGGCGATATCACAGCTGTATTTAGCGTGCTGGTCGCCGGATCGGATATGGACGAACCCATCGCCGACATCCTGCGCGGTGTTCTGGACGGCCACATCGTGCTGAACCGCGATATTGCCGAGCGTGGCCGGTTTCCCGCCATCGACCTGAGTCGATCCGTCTCACGCAGCTTGCCGGGCGCGGCATCGCCAGAGGAAAACCAGGTGATATCCGAAACTCGACGGTTGGTTGGAAGTTACGAACAATCCGAAGTGATGATCAAAGCCGGGCTCTACTCGGAAGGCGCTGATCCTCTGCTTGATCAGGCGGTACGCGTGCATGATGAGTTGGACAGCTTTTTCGCCAAGCCCGAAACCGAAGGCATCAAGAATAGCTTCGACCGCCTGCAACTGATCCTAAGACGCGCAGGAACCGCGCTGACGCTTTAGGGAATTCCAGACAGTTTTAAGTGTTAAGGCCACCTTAAGACCTGCACTGCTACCCCGGTAGCGGGTGATAAGAAGGTGGTGGAGATGGGTGCGCAATCCAATGCGGCGCCAATCATCATCAAGAAGAAACGTGTGTCCGGTGGCGATAGTCACCACGGTGGCGCGTGGAAAGTCGCATATGCCGACTTTGTCACAGCCATGATGGCGTTCTTCATGTTGATGTGGCTGCTGAATGCAACGACGGAAAAACAACGCAAAGGGCTGGCGGACTATTTCTCGCCAACAATCCCCGTGAACCCGGTATCGGGCGGCGGAGATGGGGCCTTTGGCGGTAACAACATGTTCTCGGAAAAAACCATGGTTATGGACGGATCCGGCGCCAGCCAGAGAAGCCCGACAGTCGCCCGCGAGGCGCGCGGATCGGTCGGTGTGAACATGGACGGCGGCGGAAAAGAGAGTTTCGAAGACTTCTCCACGCTCGAAGCCGAACTTCTCGGACGCACGGGTGAAAGCCTGGTCTCAGACAAGGTCCTGAAGCACATCGTCACGCGTGTCACCGACGAAGGCCTGGTGGTTGAGCTGTTCGACACAGAAGATCAACCGCTTTTCGAATCGGGCACCGATAATCCGACGAATATTTTGCGCGCCCTAGCTTTACTGGTCGCTCGGTCTTCGGATCTGGTGAAAAACGCCATCGCCGTTGAAGGCCATGTCCGCGCGTCGCCTGTGGTTTTGGTCCATAACCCGGCCTGGGATCTATCGACAGCACGCGCGCAGACCGTTCGCCAGATGCTGCAGAACAAGGGCGTAACCGCCCAAAGGCTGGATCGCGTCACGGGGCATGCGGATCGGGAACTGTCTGTCGAAAACCCGATGGCGGTTCGAAATAACCGGATCGAGATCATCTTTTTGCGTAACCGCTAAGACCAAAAGGATAGAACGCATTTTACCTGTTAGCGTGCTGTTAAGGGCCAGCACGTTAGCTGTTGCATCAAGATTTGACGCAACAGAAGGGCGTGCCAATGACAATTTCCTCTTCGCTGAATGCCGGTGTGGCCGCTTTGAAGGCCAATGCCAACCGGCTGGCGACCATCTCCGACAACATCGCCAATTCATCTACTTTTGGCTACAAACGGGTCGAGACGGATTTTCATTCCATGGTCACATCCGGTCAGGGCGGCAGCTATTCTGCGGGCGGTGTCAGAACCACAAGCCAGCGCATGATCGATCAACGTGGATCGTTGGTGACAACGAACAACTCGACCGACCTTGCGGTGCGCGGTCGCGGCTTGCTTCCTGTACGGCCCAGCTCTCAGATTTCGTCGAATTCGAACGAGATGTTGCTGACCACAACCGGCTCGTTCCGCACCAATGAGCAAGGTCATCTGGTCACGCAATCCGGTCTTGTACTACTGGGCTGGCCTGCTGGGCCGGACGGGTCGATCCCAACTGTCCCAAGGGATACGCCTGCGGCGCTTGAGCCGGTCAAGCTTAGTGTGAACCAACTGACCGGATCGCCGACCACCAGCATGAATCTGCGCATGAACCTGCCGGCCACCGCGACGGATGCAGGCGCGCCGGGCGACACGCAGCCCCTGTCGGTCGAGTATTTCGACAACCTCGGTAAATCCGAGTCCGTCAATATTGAGCTTGTGCCAACGGTTCCGGCCACCGGGTCAAGCAATGAATGGACCATGACACTGCGGGATTCCGCATCGGGCGGTGCCGTGATCGGAGAATACCGGCTGACCTTCACTGACTCCCGGACGGCCGGCGGCACCCTGGCCAGCGTCACCGCCATTTCGGGCGGGGCCTATGATCCGGCCAATGGCAGCTTCGTGGTGAACGTGGATGGCGGTCCGATGGAAATCAATATCGGGCAGATCGGCGACAAGGCCGGGATTACCCAACTGTCCGATACCTTTGCCCCGGTGTCGATCACGCGCGACGGGGCACCGGTTGCAACGATGACCGGTGTCAAGGTGGATGAGAAAGGGTACGTCTACGCGCAATATGACAGCGGTGTCAGCCGACGCGTGTATCAGATCCCCCTTGTCGATGTTCCTAATCCGAACGGCCTGAAGGCGCTGGACAACCAGACCTACGCGCCGTCCCGCGATAGTGGCACGTTCTTTCTGTGGAACGCGGGTGAGGGACCAACCGGCGATCTGGTGGCCTTTGCGCGCGAGGAATCCACGACCGATGTGGCAACCGAACTGACCTCGATGATCCAGACGCAGCGCGCTTTTTCGTCCAGCGCGAAAGTGATCCAGACAGTCGATGAAATGCTGCAGGAAACCACAAACATCAAACGCTGATCCGGGCTTTGAGCTAGCGAAAGGACCTGTCCGATGAACATGACGACAGCATTGAACAACGCGTTGGGCGGCCTGACCGCCGCAAGCCGCGGGGCCGCCGTTGTCTCGGGCAATGTCGCAAACGCGCTGACGCCGGGCTATGCGCGCCGTTCGCTCGAATTGGCGACCAGCCCGATTTCCGGCAACGGAGTGCGCACCGTCGGCGTCACGCGCCATCAGGATCCGGTTTTGACCGCCAATCGGCGGGAGTCCGACGCAAATCTGGCAAGCGCAAACGCGATTGCAGATTTCCACACCCGTTTTGAAAAGGCTGTGGGGTCCGTTGACGATCCCAAATCGTTCGCCGCGCGATTGACTGCCTTTGAAAACAGCCTGACCACGGCGGCAAGCCTTCCCGACTCGAAGGTGCGGTTGGATCAGGCTGCGCGCGCCGCGCGCGATTTGGCGGATAGTCTGAATTCGGCGTCCGAAGGGTTGCGTCAGGCCCGGTCGGATGCCGACAGAACCATCGGCAAACAGGTTGATCGCCTGAACCAAAGCTTGCAGGACATCGAAGATCTGAACGACAAAATCCCCAGCATCAAGAACTCGGGCGGTGACATCAACGCCCTGCTGGATCAGCGCCAGATTTTGATCGACCAGGTAAACGAACTGATCCCGGTAAACGTTGTAGCCCGGGAAAACAACCGCGTGTCCCTGTATTCCGATGGTGGATTGATCCTTCTTGAAGGGACGGCAGCACGGTTCGACTTCATGACTACGGGCGAAACCAAGCCGCACATGACAGTTGCGAACAACTTTCTTTCGGGTCTGGAGATGAACGGTCAACCAGTACGCACAAGTGGCGACATGGCGCAAATTCGGGGCGGAGCGTTGGCGGCTCAGTTCGAAATTCGCGATGAACTGTCGGTTGAGGCACAGGTTCATTTGGATACGGCCGCCCGTGACTTGATAGAACGGTTCGAAACCGCTGGTCTGGACCCGACCGCTGCGGCCACTGACCCCGGCCTCTTCACTGACGATGGCAATCGTTTCAATGCCGCCAGCGTGACCGGTTTAGCCTCGCGCATCAGCCTGAACGCGGTGGTCGATCCCGATGCTGGCGGAAACAGCTGGAAATTACGGGCGGGCCTGGGCGCGGCCACACCAGGAGATCCGGGCGATGCGGCGCGGCTCCGGGCGTTTGGATCAGTCCTGAATGACGCGCGCCCAGTTTCAGGCGGGCTATTCGGCACCAGCAATATGCGCGCGGCAGAAATTGCCGAGGCGATGCTGTCAAAGGCAGGGGCAGATGCCCACGCCGCCGAAGGGCGCATGACTTTCGCGAAAAACTCGCAACTGGAAATGGCCAAGATCGAAGCCGAACACGGCGTTGATACCGACACCGAACTGCAAAATCTGATGCAGATCGAGAAAACCTATGCCGCAAATGCACGGCTCATCTCGACCGTGGACGAGATGATGGACACTCTGCTGAGGTTGTGATGATTAATCTGACATCCATTGGTGATCTGGCCCGCGGGCTGACGTTGCGCACCCGGTCGACCGAGATTAAAAATCAGATCGAAACGTTGTCTTACGAGTTGTCGTCGGGAAAGGTGCAAGATCTGTCTGGTCACCTGGACGGCGACTACTCTCATCTTCTGGATCTGGATCGCAGCCTGTCCAGATTGGACGCCTTCAAAGTGTCTACCGCCGAAGCGGGGCTGTTCACCGATGCAATGCAGTTAAGCCTGAACACGGTTGCCGGGTCCGTTGACAATATCACCTCGTCGCTGCTGTCATTTGGAACGTCAAACCAGGCGGTGACCCACGAAAACGCTTCGGTTCAGGCCAGAAACGAACTGAATACAATCATGTCAGCGCTCAACACCCGCGCCGGTGGACGCAGCCTGTATTCCGGCACCGCAACAGACGTCTCTCCGCTGCCATCCTCAGACGACCTGATCAACGCGCTCAAGGCGGAGTTGACCGGGGCCACCACGGTCGCGGATATCAGGCAAAGGGCCGAGGACTGGTTCAATGATCCTGCCGGATTTGACGCGGTGATCTATCAGGGTTCCAACACGACCCTTGCCCCCATGCAGGTTTCCGAGAACGAAAGCGTCTCGATTCCTGTAACCGCAACTGATCCGGCTATCAAAGCCGCACTGAGGGACATCGCAGTCGCCGCGGTGGTCTCGGACAGCGGTCTGAATGTTCCGACCGAGCAGCGTACAGCATTGTTCAAACAACTCGGCGTGGATCTGGTCAACGCAAAGGATCAACTTGTGAAGCTAAGGGCGGATGTTGGCGCGACCGAGGCCCGGATTGAGCAGGCCAAAACGCGAAACAATGCGGCACGGACTAGTCTGCAAAGCAGTCGGAATACTCTGGTCGCGGCGGACCCTTATGAAACTGCCTCACAGTTGAACACAGTCCAGTTCCAACTGGAAAGTCTATATTCCGTCACCGTTCGCAACGCGAACCTTTCGCTGGTGAACTTCCTGAGATGAGGGTTCTTGTTTTCCTGCTTCTGCTGCTGCCCGGATTGGCCTCTGCTGGC
The DNA here is from genome assembly GCF_056537465.1 of Ruegeria sp. CE8. NCBI lineage: Bacteria > Pseudomonadati > Pseudomonadota > Alphaproteobacteria > Rhodobacterales > Roseobacteraceae > Ruegeria > Ruegeria sp. CE8. Next base: position 68,116 of record NZ_JBQFRP010000012.1, on the reverse strand, counting down.
GCAATCCGCCTGAAAGACCTTGTGGATTTCGATGGAGTCCGCGGAAACGATCTGGTCGGCTATGGCCTTGTCGTCGGTTTAAACGGAACCGGCGACGGGCTAAGGAACTCTCCTTTCACCGAAGAGATCATGTCCAATATCCTCGAAAGGTTGGGCGTCAACGTTAATGGTGAGGATTTCCGGCCCAAGAATGTCGCCGCGGTGCTGGTCACTGCAAGTCTGCCGCCGTTTTCCCGAGTCGGCGGGCAGATCGACGTTACGGTATCAGCCATCGGAGATTCCAAAAGCCTGCTGGGCGGCACCCTGATCATGACGCCCCTGAACGCCGCAGATGGTCAGATTTATGCAGTCGCTCAGGGCACGGTTCTGGCTGGCGGTGCCGTGGCAGAAGGTGAGGCAGCCTCGGTCGTGCAAGGGGTTCCGACTTCCGGCGTTATCCCTTCTGGCGCGCGTGTCGAACGTGAGATCGACTTTGACCTTTCGACCCTAACCCAAATGCGTTTGGCCCTGAGAGAGCCTGATTTTACAACTGCCGGCCGAATTGAGGCTGCAATCAACTCTGAGTTCAATCGTGCCGTTGCCATCATGCGCGATTCCGGGACGGTGGAGCTGAACATCGCAGCAACTCAGGCTATTTCGACAGCCCACGCTCTGGGGCGGATTGAGAACATTCTAGTCGAACCCGAAACCAAAGCCCGCGTCGTGGTGGATCAACGTTCGGGCACAATCGTCATGGGACAGGAGGTCCGGATTTCCCGTGTCGCGGTCTCACAAGGTAACCTGACCCTGACGGTCGAAGAGGCACCGATTGCAGTTCAGCCCAACCCGTTCGCGCGCGGAGAAACCGTGGTGGTGCCCAGAACTATCGCAGGCATTGAAGAGGAAGAAGGCACCGGACTGGCAGAAATCCCCGAAGCCACAACTCTGTCCGAGGTTGTGGCTGGCCTGAACGCTCTTGGGGTGTCCCCGCGCGACATGATCGATATTCTGAAAACGATCAAAGCCGCCGGGGCTCTGCATGCCGAGTTTGTCGTCAGGTAATCTGACGGAAAAAGTCAAAGCTGGAACCGGCTGGTCACAGCCTACCTTAATTTGATTTCCAGCTATTCAGCCATTTCCTGAACTTTCCGCCCTGCTCTTCGATGGCGTCGCCGGCGGCATAGAGGCCGTCCTCCACATTCTCCATCATTGGATCAATGCGCGCCTCGCGAAATCGGCGCCAGCGTACCCAGATTGCCCAAACCAGAGCGAAGAATATGGTCAGGAAAATGATGTTGAACCACGGAATGATCCGGACATCCGGACTGTCCACCTGCCAGATTTTCACGGCATTCGGGAAAATCGACAGGAATTCGCTGCGCCAGCCGTAGTGGCGTACAACCACCCAACGCGGTGCCTCGGTCGTCGATTTCAGATCCGCCGCTTCGGCCTGCAGGTTCGACGAGTTCAGTTTGAAATACGGCGGCCAACCCCAACCTGTATCCTCGTTCCGGTAGACCATGACCTTGCCATTGGTCTTGCGAGTCTGGATGAAGAACACATCGCGGTTCGGCGTAGTCGGGTCGCTGCCGACATCATGAACCGACCAGAAGATGCTGTTCTCACCGGGGTCGATCCGTTTCTCGTACGTATCCGAAATCCGGACAACGTCGTGCTGCGGCAAGGTGTAGTTCAACACCGCTGCTATCGTGCCCCAGAACAGGATGATGATGGCCCATTTGACGTAACGCATCAGCGAAACCCTCACATGAAATTCGTAACATAAATCAGGATCGCGATCAGGCCCAGCGGCACGACGTAAATCCCCAAGATCAATTTGCGGCGAAACGATCCGTCGTATTTTTTTAACCCGCGCTGGACAAAGGCGTCCCGGTCGCCGGTCATGCCCTTCTTCTTCCAATGCGCGATCAGTTTACCCCGTCGCACCCGGCGGGAATAGATTGATACGCCCACATACAGGACGGTCAGTACGATCAGCAACGGGATCAGAAAGCGGAGTGCCACCAACATTTAACTTCTCCCTACTGCGCCCCAGGGACCAACGCGCGCGATAACCTCATCGCTGACCCGATCATCGCCGCTCATGTCGGGCTCATGCCCGAACAGCGCGGCCCGGGCGCCTGCTTTGTCCACCTGATACTCTCGCGCAAGGAACTCGGCAACATAGGCTTTTTTGGATTCAGGCCACGTGGCATAGGTGCGGTAGAACAGCTCCTTATGGCAAATGAACATCTGGCGCGGGTCCAGCGGGGCAAGCTCGGCCAGCAGCATATTCACCAGATCGCGGTTTGGCGTGTTGGTTGCACGCAGTGTATAGAAATAGGCCGGGTGATCCGAGGTGATGCGCGGCCACGGTCCCCCATCCTTCGCCCATCGCAGCAGTTGCGCTAAACCGTGATAGGCCTCGGGCAACCCATCCGCGTGGTTGCGGGCCAGCCGCCGCATGTCGCCACGGTCCAGCCCCTTAAGATCCACGCCTGCATCCGCTGCGGCGTCGATAGTGAGAAAGTCCATTTTTTGCTGCAGAATCGCGGCGGAATTGACACCGCGCGCCTCAACGATCGTTTCGACCAGATTGTTAAGCCCAAGGAACTTCGCGATCTGATTTCGCTGGGAGGGGTCGAAAACGTATTTGATTGGCATATCGTCGGGCTTGTCGCCCATGCAAATCGCCGCCGGGTGGTCCAGGTCCGGGAAAAGATACAGCCCGCCGAAATGCGCCGTCCAGAAGTTGCGCTGCTCAAACGTCGTATGGCGCAAGCGGACCGGATTGCGGGTGACGTCGCCGGTTTCCTTGGCTGTTTCGATCATCTTGGCGATCAGCACGTCGTCGAACCAGGCGTCCTCTTTGGTTTTGAACTGTTCCACCATGCCCGCCAGTTGCTGTGCCTTGCGCAGGGTGCCGCCTGCGGTATCAGCCTCGATCTCAATTTTGCGCAGGTTCAGCAGGTCCCGCGGCGTGGCGAGTTTGATGACCGAGTTCACCAGCTCGCCGGCCACCGCATCGGTGGCGGTCAGGGCAAACAGCTGCGCCTCGTTCATCTCGATGAATTCGCGCAGGATATCGCGCGAGGTCGAGAATTTGACGTTCAGCAGAGGCGCGCGTTTCTGTTCGGTCGTCAGCAGGATGAACTGCCGGTTGACCCCGTTGGGGTTGAGGTAGAGCGGGTTGTTCAGTTCCTGTCCGATCTCGGGCGAATAGCCCGAGATATCGACGTGGAAATCCGTCAGCGCCGTGATCTTGCCCGCCAGATGCTGCAGCGCCCGGTTATACCGCTCGACCAGAGCCGGGCTGGAGATGTGGACGAGGTTGCCGAACATCAGGCCTTTTTCGATGAGGCGGATCATTGGCCACCTTCCTGTTGCGTTTTCTTTTCCTCAATGTTCCAAAGAAAATCGTCCTGCTTGGCTAGTCGGTGCGATTGATGCTCGGAATACATATCAACTTTGCCAGAATTTCGGCTACTCACTGAAAAAGCCGCCAGACAAATAACCAGGCTCAAAATCAACGTTGCCCACATGATACCCGAACCGGCAATGATACCACCAACAACGATGAACAATGCGGCGGTCCACATGTTTAAAAGGTGGTTCAAGCTTTCTGCGTCTCCTGCCAAAACGGCTGAAACCGCGACAGTGACGAGTGGAACCACCGTGAAAAACAATGTCACAGTTATCATCACTGCGCGAAACCTTGTGAAGGTAGTTCTATTCGAAGCTGTCTTTCCTGCACGCCAGCCAACTAGAGCGGAAGTCACCAAACTGAAAACAAAAAAGATAACTATTACGACGTTACTGGTCACCCTTTCCCCTCCAGATACCGACGCTTGGCGGCAATACCCGCAAAGACGATTATTGCAATGGATGCTAAGAGAGAACTTAGCAAAAATGACGCCCAACCCGTTGCCGCGTAAGTCGTCCGATCATGATCAAGTAGCTGATGACCAAGTCCGACATCGAACAACATCCCGATCAAAGAAAGACATAGGATCGACACTGCCAGTGCCGCAATCCATGCCGCAAACAATCGCAGGAAGAAGGGCAAGCGAAGTGATTTTTGAGCAACCAACAGGCACGTTGACAGACTTAGAGCGGCTGGAAGCGCAAAGATCAGAAAATTAGCAATCACGACCCCTTCCCCTCCAAATACCGTCGCTTGGCCTCTTCCATCCGTCCCATCTCGCGGACGGCGTTTTCGATGGCGACCTCGTCGCTCTTGTCGGCATAGCGGAACTCGCTGTCGGCGTAGCGGTTGATTTCCTGGATCACCATCTCGACCGTGATCGGCTGACGCAGGTCCTCGATCATAGCCTTCTTGGTGTCGTAGTCGCGGAACAGGAACAGGTCGGGGTTCTCCATCCATTCGTCGGGCAGTTCGAAATCCATCGCGCGGACCTTGACCGCGTCGGTGATGTTCTTGATCGCGCGACCGGTGAACCGCTCATCTGCCTGTTGGATCGCCTTGAGGTAGGTGCCCAGCTTGGCGATCGTGTCCATCTGGCCGATATCGCCTGAAACGCGGTCATAGACCTGCAGCAGGGCTTCCTCATGCGGGCGGGAATGGCTTTCGAAACTGGCGGCGACGGCTTTCTTGATCTCCTGTGCGGCATATGCTTCGTGCTCGCCCAGCGGGATGTCGTGGTTGCGGCCCATCAGTAGGTGCAGGATGTCGATGTAATCCTCGCGCGTTTGCGGCCCGTCCACCAGGAACCGAGCGCCAGCCCGCTGGCGCAGGGCGTCGTCCACATTCTCGGGGTAGTTCGAGAACATGCCAAAGGTGCAGTTGCCGCGCACGACGGTGTTGGCGCCGGCAAAGCTCTCCATCAATACGGCGGTAATTTCCAACTGCCCGGCCGAGGACTGCCGGTCGCCGCGCTTACCTGCCAGTTGGTCAATATCGTCGATAGTGCCGAAGCCAATGACCGAAGGGTCGATGATCGTGTTAATAAAGGCTTTGGCATTCTGGCCGGATTTGCCCTGATAGCTGTCGATATTGTCGGTGCTCAGGTTCTGATAGCGAAACGGATAGCCCGCGTTCTGGCAATAGTCGTTGATCAGCCCGGCCATCATCTGGATCAGGGTGGTTTTGCCGGTGCCCGGTTTGCCGTCGCCCATGAAGGTAAAGATGAACCCGCCGAGTTCCGCGAACGGGTTCAGGCGGCGGTCGAAATCATAGGCCATCAGCATCTTGGCCAGCTTCATCGCCTGATATTTGGCGATATGGTTGCCCACTACTTCGTTCGGTTTCTTGAACGTCATGGTCAGGGTGGTGGATTTAGCCTTCGAGGCGGGTTCGAACCCCCGGATCGTCAGGTCGTCCGACTCGATATGCCAGGCGGCGTTCTGGAACGGGGCCAGATGACCAGCGGATTGGGCGCGCAGGGCGGCCTTTTCCATCAGTTGCTCAGCATAAGCACTGGTGGCTGCAATCAGATGCGCATCATCAGGGGCGTGTTTGGCCAGGATCTGGTCCAGCTCCCACAATGCGCCGTGCAGGGCGAGTTGGCCGTTGTCGGTCAGAACTTCTTCGACCTCACCGATATCGACCGTGGTCTCGCCCAGATGTGAGGACATCAGATAGGCCAGCGCATTGCCGAAGGTATGCGACGTGATCAGAGCCTCAGCTGTCAGGAGTTCCGAGAATTCGGTCTTGCGGGCAGCAGGTAGATCGCCAGCGAGATTGGCGCGTTTCAGGTCGGCCAGTGGGGTCTGCTCCGCATAAGCTTCTGCCACGGCCAGAGCGATAGAGATCGCCCGCCGGATTGCCTGCTGTGCAGTCGCCTGTGCGGGCGAGACCAACGCATCGCCCTCATCCGAGGCTTCGATCCGTTCGACCAGATGCACCCCATCCGCGCGCACGGTGCGACGGGTCACAAGCCCCGGTGTGGTGGATCGGAATCGACGCCCAGTAGACACGCCCGGGGACCGTTCAATGGTGGCCTCAACCGCTTTCGCAATCCGCGGCGCGTGTTCAAATCCGTTCAGCAAGGCGGTCGCAGCAGGATAGTGCTTGCGAATGTCGTCTTCGCGCAATTCCATCTGATCTGACGTCAAACTCATTTCAAAATCGCCTTTGCTGTCTTCAATATCTCAAAACCTGCCCGGTCTTGCTGACGACAAACTTGCGCACATCGGCAAAACCCGGCGGGTTACGTTCGGCCAGAACCTGAAACGGGCGCTGGGGCAGGATGATCGACCGCTGGGTGCGGGTGGCGCCGGTTTCTGCCCCCTGCCCGCCGAACGGATCGAGCGCAAAGACCTCGCGCTCAACAGTCGAGAACCACCCGGCGCGTTCTTCGATCACCTCTTCGCTTTCCAGTTCTTCGGTGGTCCAGGCCAAAGCCCAGTCCTGACCTTGCGGAGATTGCGCGTCCTCAAGCACTTGCCGCAAAGGGCCGGATTGCTCGGTATAGGCCGAGGAATACATTGGCCCCACATGGATGCGGCGCAGGTGCTTGGGGTGCAGGTCGTCGAAATCCTGATCGAAGCCTTTGGCGATGGTCACCAGTTTCAGCCCGCCCAAGGATTGCGCCATCAGATGCGCCTGTACTTCGGGCCAGCGGCGTTGGTCCTTGGGCAGGGCGGTTTTGCCACTGTCCTCCAACTGCATCAGATAGATAACCGGCAGGTTGATCTGGCTGTCATAGACTGCCCAGTGGATCATGAACTTGCGCCGCTCGCCCTCATTCCCGATCCAGTGACATTCCGGATCGTTGCGGGACCAGAACAGCTGACCTTTCAGCAATTCCTCGTAATAGAGCCTTTGGGACAGCGCGAATTGCAATTTGGTGGGGATTGCCTGATCGCCAATGATGGTGCGCACCATGTCGGTCTTCAGGTCGTCTTCCGAGGGCATATTCGCCAGATGCACCTGCGCCTGCTGCGCGTCATTGGCCATGGTCAGCAACTCAGCCGCCACCGGAAACCCGCTGTCGCGCTTGTCCATGGCGAGGCTGCCAAAGAACCGCCCCGTGTCCCGCCCGACCAGCAGGTATTTCATGGATAGCGCGCGGAAGGTGTAGAGCAGCCCCGAGAGGTAGCGCGACACGATCCGCACCTCTTGCTTACTGATCGCACCCTCGGCCTCCATCGTCGCAGCCACGCGCAGAAGGTGGACGGTAATCACCTCGAATTTGCGGAAATAGCGGCGCGAGGCGAAGGTGTCGGTCAGTCCGACATGGTCTTGGGTGGGGTTAGTCACTAGTAGAACCTCCAATCCAAGTCATGTTCTAGCCAACCAATTAGCTTGGAAGCTTTGAGCTCAAGCTGTGGCCGCCAATGACCCAAAAAACTGACGACCTTTGGGAAAATTACGATTGCAATTAAAACGCCGTACGTGACGAAACCTCCAAGCCCTGCAATCGACGCCACCCATTTTGCACCAGACAACACTCCGACAATCGCCAACAGTGCAGACACTGCCATTACAACAACCAGTCCTATGCAAATTCGGAACCACCTAGGTTTAAACCCCGGTTGCAGTTCCTTGACGCTCTTGATTTTGGTGGGCTGGTGTTCCTTTACATATCCAAAGAACATCACCCACCATACAGGTTCTTATCATGCTTCTCGACAATCGAGGCGAACCGGCGGGCAAAGCGTTCATCCGCCTTGGCCTTTTTCTCCAGAACGTCGCGGGCAAAGACCATGTGGTCCTCATGCGCCTCAAGCATGTCGGCCATTTTCTGGTTGGTCGCGGTGCCGATGGCGGCCATGGCGGTTTGCGCCTCCTGGTCGGTCTGCACACCGATCTCGTTGATGCGGTGGGCCACGTCCTGCTGCTGAGCCGTTTTCAGCGATTTGGTCAGGGCGTCATACAGCACCACGCGCTGCTGCGTGTCAGTCTGTAGTTTGTTGATCAGCACCATCTGCGTCGCTGCCTGGTTCTGCAGCGAGTCGACCCAGGTCTTGCCCTTTTCGATATAGCGCTCCAGCGTTTGGCTTTTGGCCAGCTTGACCTGCTCCTCCTGAACCTTGGCGTTGTATTGCTTGTTCAGCTCGGCCAGTTCGGTTTCCAACTGAGTGCGCGCGGCAGCGTCCTGTTCGACGCTGATCTTGTTTTCCAGCGTGATGATTGTCGGGTCCATGCCCTGAATTTCAGCTCGCAATGCCTCCAGTTCCGCCACAGTCGCCTCACGGTCATCCAATGTGCCGGTCAGGTTGTCTTCGACTTTGACGCGCTGTTCTTCCAGCACCGACAACTGGCCTTCGAGCAACTTTACGATCACATCCGACTTGGCAATCAGGTCCTGCAGCTTGTCATCGATATTGGCAGTGCGCATGCGCTCTTGCCGCATCGACTCGGATTTGGCCTTGGCGAAGATGCCCACAAACGACTCCCACCCGGTTTTCGAACGCATCTCGTCGAAATCCTTGGAAAACGCATTGGTGACATCATCCAGCCCCATAATCAGTTCGGCAATGTTGGCGTTCATCACTTCGGTATGGGCGTGCACATCCTCAAGCGTGGCGTTTTCGATGTCGATATCGGCCTCGGCGGTGCCGATCTTGGCGCGCGCGGCCTCGATCCGTGAGGTCAGCCCTTCGATCTGTGACTGACTTTCGCGCACTTTTTGCTGCGTTTCCTGAATCAACGCGTCAAACTGCTGGTTCGACATCTGTCCTATCCCTTTTTTACTTATGCACCCAATAAGATAGGGAATGTTACGATGATTTACATCCCCTTGGGCATCAAATATCAGCAGGACTTTGGCAAACTCCGGAGAAAAAAGATAGGCGGCTTGACACTTACGCCGCAGATCGCATGAATGCGCGCGGTAGGCAAAAAAACGTCACGTTTACCATACGAAAACTGGATTGATCTGACGGCTAGGGTGGCCATAGACAATCCGGAGGGCACCTGTTTGAGTGCTAACAAATTTTTACTGCCGGAGGCTGACTTATGCTGGACGCGACAACCGACCTGAAATCAATCCTGAAAAACCCCGATCTGCTGGTGACCAAAGCCTATATCGGCGGTCAATGGGTTGATGGGGACAATGGCACATTTGCCGTAACAAACCCGGCACGCGGGGACGTGATCGCTGAAGTCGCAGACCTGAGCCGCGCACAGGTCGCCGGTGCAATTGCGCAGGCCGAAGCAGCGCAAAAGGAATGGGCTAAACTGACCGGCAAGGAACGTGCAGTGATCCTGCGTCGCTGGTACGACCTGATGATGGAAAACGCCGAGGATCTGGGCAAAATCCTGACCGCTGAGCAAGGCAAGCCACTGGCCGAAGCCGTTGGCGAGATCGGCTATGGCGCGTCCTTCATCGAATTCTTCGGCGAAGAGGCAAAGCGCGTCTACGGTGAGACAATCCCCGGCCATCAGCGCGACAAGCGGATTATGGTGCTGAAACAGCCAATCGGCGTTGCTGCCTCGATCACGCCCTGGAACTTTCCCAACGCGATGATCACCCGCAAGGCAGCCCCGGCGCTGGCTGCAGGTTGTGCATTCGTCGCGCGCCCGGCCAAAGAGACCCCGCTGTCGGCGCTGGTCATGGGCGTGCTTGCGGAGCAAGCTGGCATCCCGGCGGGCGTGTTCAACGTTCTGCCATCCTCCAGCGCCAGCGAGATTGGCAAGGAATTCTGCGAGAACCCCGGCGTGCGCAAACTGACCTTTACCGGCTCGACCGAAGTGGGTCGCATCCTGCTGAAACAGGCCGCCGATCAAGTCATGAAATGTTCGATGGAGTTGGGCGGCAACGCGCCGTTCATCGTATTTGACGATGCTGATCTGGATGCAGCCGTCGAAGGCGCAATGATGTGCAAGTTCCGCAACAACGGCCAGACCTGCGTTTGCGCCAACCGGATCTATGTGCAAGCTGGTGTATACGACGAATTTGCCGCCAAACTGAAAGCTGCTGTCGAAGCGCTGAAAATCGGCGATGGTCTGGACGAGGGCACAACCACCGGTCCGCTGATCAATGAAGAAGCGGTCGCCAAGGTCGAAGAGCATATCAAGGACGTGACCGACAAGGGCGGCGCGGTTCTGACTGGCGGTCTGCCACATGATCTGGGCGGCACCTTCTTCCAGCCGACTATCGTGACCGGCGTGACTCAGGACATGATGGTTGCGCAGGACGAGACCTTTGGCCCGCTGGCACCGCTGTTTAAGTTCGAAAACGAAGATGACGTGATCGCCATGGCCAATGACACGATCTTTGGTCTGGCGTCGTACTTCTATGCTAAGGACCTGAGCCGCGTCTACAAAGTGGCCGAGGCGCTGGAATACGGCATTGTCGGCGTGAACACCGGTATCATCTCGACCGAGCTTGGCCCGTTCGGCGGTGTCAAACAGTCCGGCCTGGGCCGCGAAGGCAGCCATCACGGCATGGAAGACTATCTGGAAATGAAATACGTCTGCCTGTCGGTCTGATCGAACATGGCCCTGGCGCAAGCGCGCCGGGGCCACCCGGTTTGTCACAAAACTGCAAACAAACCGTCACATCCCTGCAATGACCCGCGTTCATCCCCCTTTCATCCAAGTGAGAGAGGATCCCAACCGATGTCATTGCGCTTTGTCTGCCTGACATCTGCCCTTGCGCTGACCGCTGGTCAGGCTGCGGCAGAAATGAATTTCAACCGAATTGCGTCTTTCCCCGTCGTCAAGAACATGGCCGAGGGGGCTGATACCGCCCGTGAAACCTCGCCCGAGATCATCGCGGCGACCGCGGACGGCATGACGCTGGTTTACACCGACAGCCCGCTGGGCGTGATCGGCATGGTCGATATCACCGACCCCGCAAACCCCGCGCCTCTGGGGGCGATGGAGGTTGGTGGCGAACCGACCTCGGTTGGGATCATTGGCGGGACAGCCTTTGTCGGCGTCAACACATCCGAGAGCTATACCGCTCCGTCGGGCAAGCTGATCTCGGTCGATATCGCAGGCAAATCGGAAATCGGTGCCTGTGATCTGGGCGGTCAGCCCGACAGCGTCGCCATCGCCCCCGATGGCAGCTTTGTCGCCGTGGCAATCGAAAACGAGCGTGACGAAGACCTGAACGACGGCGTCATCCCGCAACTGCCCGCCGGGTCGCTGGCACTGGTACCGGTGAAAGACGGCGCGCTGGAGTGTTCGGGCATGAAGATGGCCTCGCTGACCGGTCTGGCCGAGGTTGCCCCGACCGACCCCGAGCCTGAATTTGTCGACATCAACAACCTTGGCGAAACCGTCATAACCCTGCAGGAAAACAACCACATCACGGTGGTCGACAGGGACGGCAACGTGGTCAGCCATTTTTCGGCAGGCGCGGTTGATCTGGAAGACATCGACGCCACCGACGAGCGCGGTGCTTTGATCTTTACCGAAGGCCAAAAGGACCGCCTGCGCGAGCCGGATGCGGTGAAATGGATCGACGACAACCACTTCGCCACCGCTAACGAGGGCGACTATCAGGGCGGTTCGCGCGGCTGGACCATTTTCCACAAGGACGGCACCGTTGTTTACGAGAACGGCACCGATTTTGAAAAGGCCATCATCCAGATCGGCCATTACCCTGACAAGCGCTCTGATGCCAAAGGCGTTGAGCCAGAAAGCGTGACAGCAGCCACCTTCGGGGGCACACCGATGATCTTTGTTGGGGCTGAGCGCGCCTCGGTCGTGGGCGTCTACGACGCCACCGATCCAGCCAATCCGGTGTTGAAACAACTGCTGCCGTCGGGTGTTGGCCCCGAAGGTTTTGTGGCGATCCCCGAGCGCAACCTGCTGGTCTCGGCCAATGAAAAGGACCTGATCGAAGATGGCGGCCCGCGCGCGCATGTCTCGATTTTTGAGTATCAGGACGCCCCCGCCAACTATCCGCATCTGACCTCTGCAGGCGCAGACGAGCTGATCGGATGGGGTGCCCTGTCCGGTCTGGTCGCGGATGAAGATGGCATGATCTTTGCGGTCAACGACAGCTTTTATGGCTTCCAACCTTCGATCTTCAAGATCGACCCCAGCCAGCAACCGGCCCGTATCGTCGACGTGATCCGCATCCACCGTCAGGATGGCAATCCCGCGCAGAAACTGGACCTTGAAGGCATCACGCTGGACGGCAAGGGTGGCTTCTACGTCGCCTCCGAAGGCCGCACCGACCGTGTCATCCCGCATGCGATCTACCATGTATCCGAAGATGGCCTGATCAAGGATCGCAAGGGTGAAATCGGCCTGCCGCCGGAATTGATGGTGGTCGAGAAGCGCTTTGGTTTTGAGGGCATCACCAAGGTCGGTGACACCCTGTGGATGGCCGTTCAGCGCGAATGGAAAGACGACCCCAAGAACCACGTGAAACTGGTCGCCTACAATCTGGACACCAAGGAATGGGGTGCCGTTTATTATCCCAAAGCCGACCCGGAAACGGGCTGGGTGGGCCTATCGGAAATCGTGGCCTTTGGTGACCATGTCTATGTCATCGAACGCGACAACCAGCACGACCACCGCGCCGTGACCAAGAAGATCTACCGCATCCCGCTGTCCGAGATGACCCCGGCCCCATTGGGTGGAGACCTGCCTGTGGTCAGTAAGCAAGAGGTCCGCGACCTGCTGCCCGATCTAACCTCGACCGGCGGTTACGTTCTGGACAAGATCGAAGGCCTGGCGATTCTTCCCTCGGGCGAAGGATTCGTCATGACAGACAATGACGGCGTCGATGACGCCTCGGGCGAGACGATGTTCTGGTCGATTGGATCGGTTACGGCTGGGAACTGATTCACTGGCAAAATGTCGAGGGACCCCGCACGAAACTGTGCGGGGTCATTCTACTTCTTACGTCAGCTTTACGCCCACTTTGACCGATGCTGCGCGATGCCCCAATTACAGCAATGCGTAGAAAGCTGACTTTGCAAAGTCTCGCGCTCGGCCCGTAGGCGAGGAACACCAACTGGCAAATTCCTGCCGGGGAATAAGCTGGGCTCTTTTCATAACCCGCAAGATCGCCTTAAAACTCCGCAACCCCAAAAACCGGCAATGTAGTTTCTTGCAAAACAGCGACAGCAAAACGAATACGAAACGGCCGCGGCTGCCCGGTACAGCTCGCGCGGCGTTTGCGATGGGGCTTTATGCTCTTGTATCTGCCTGCGCTCAGGGCTCAAACGACGTGGATCTCGATCCAGAACGTCAGGCCATGGCGTTGCGCGAAGTCTCACAAAAACAGGCTCGAGGGCAAAGGGTGTGGTGTGTACCCTACGCACGTAACCTCAGTGGTATCGAAATTCGCGGAAACGCCAAGGACTGGTGGGGCAAGGCGCGCAGTACATTTGAGCGGGGTAGTGAACCTGTTGTCGGTGCGGTCATGTCATTTAGAGCAACCCGAGGGATGCCCCTTGGGCACGTGGCCGTCGTATCCGATGTTATCACCGACAGGGAAGTCATCGTGAACCACGCCAATTGGCACCGCAACAAGGTATCATTGAAAATGGGCGTTAAGGATGTATCCAAAAACAATGATTGGACGCTTGTCCGGGTCGAAAGCCATCCGGGCCGGTATGGCAGTTTCTACCCGGTGAACGGGTTCATTTATCCCAAAGTCGACGGTTAGCCTTAATCATTTATGTGTCGCATCCTAAGCACATCCGGCGGATGCGTCACAAGCGACCCTTTTTTCGGAAACAAAGTAAATACACCAGCCCCCTGCATATGGAACAAGTGTGGCGGTGCTCACTCGCATATCAGAAAGCGCAAAGCCTGACCTTGAATGTCAGGTTTCGGCTACGAAGTTGCCATCGGAGCCGCGGCAATCCAACGTCCGCAAAGTCCGCTTAGCGGACATCTTGGTACCACAAAAATAACAACGCCCCGCGTCTGGAGGAACGCGGGGCGTATGGTGCGATAATCCAGAGAGGAACGATTATCGCGGCGCGGTGATCGACCGCCTTAGTTCACGGCTTTGGCGTCGACCACGTCTTTTTCAATGGCCTTGGCCGAAGTGATCTCGATCCGGCGCGGCTTCAGTGCTTCGGGCACTTCGCGCTTCAGGTCGATATTCAGCATGCCGTTTTCGTGGCTCGCGCCGGTGACGCGCACGTGATCGGCCAGCGCAAAGCGGCGTTCGAACGCGCGGGTGGCGATGCCACGGTGCAGATAGCTGCGCGCTTTGTCCTCGGCGGCTTTCTTGCCAGCGACGACCAGCGAGTTTTCCTTTACTTCGACCGACAGGTCATTTTCCGAAAAACCGGCGACAGCCACAGAGATACGATAGGTGTCGGCATCGGTTTTCTCGATGTTATACGGCGGATAGCTGGGCTGAGCCCCGTCATTTGTCAGAACGCGATCCATCATGTCGGCGATCTGGTCGAAACCAACGGTGGCGCGGTGCAGCGGTGCAAAATCAAAAGTGCGCATGTGTCATATCCTCATATCAGAGCGATGTACGTTTTGCCCTCCGTTCGGACGGGCGATGAGTTGTGCCAGGCCCCGTTTGTGGCGACCCGGTACAGTTCACATGGGTAGCGAATTGAGTGAGTTCAACCCCCGCCGGAGCTGATGAATTTGGCACCTGTATTCGACTTGCCCGAACCGACCTGCAAACGGCGGATTGTCGCCTGTGGGCGGGGCGCATCACGCCGCAAATCTGACTTAAGTTCAGACACTATTTCGGCCAATTCCATCCCATATCCGACTTTCCTGCGGCCATCCGTTCCCACGGCTGAGACAACGGACAGAATTTGCCAGCGTGGTCCGTTTTTGGTCAGAATGGCCGACCCGGACGACCCGAACGTGACATCGCAGTTAAAGCTGATGATCCCCTGTGCGCGTTGCAGGATTTTGCAGGACCTTTGACGCGTAATCGCCTCTGCCCGCCCCCGCCCATAGGACGCAACACTGATTTCATTACCTGAGACCACCCGACCACTGTGCAAGGCAAAAGGATCGGCGATGGAATAGGGGATCGGCTCTTCCAGACGCATCAGAGCCACATCAACGCGAACGCGCGGGGCCGACACAGGTCCGTTCGCGACAAAATCAGGGTGGGCCGCAATCTGGATGACTTTGCGGTCAGCCAATGAGTTGCCGTTGCTCAGTCCAGCGCGGAATGTCACCTTTCCCGGGGGGTATGGCTTGCCTGTGGCCTTGTCCAGGGCACAGTGTGCTGCCGTCAAAACCAGATCCTGCGCAATCAGGGTGCCGGTGCAAAACCCCTGTTCGCCAATGTCCAGACGTCCGACTGCCTCCCAACCATAAAGGTCGTCGCGATCCGTCAGCTTGCGCTTGACGCCTTGGGCATATGTGGCTGACGCAGAAATCGAAAGAAATAAAAGAATGTTCAGAAAAAAACGCATCATGGTTTGATGAACCTAGCTCCTATGTTCCGTCTCGTCCCGCTCTGCGACGTGGACGCACCAAATCCGCGGCCGGCGGACAATTCAGCCTGCAACAGTTCCAGAGCGTTCTCGACTGCAGTGCCGACAGCGACACGCTGCCCGTTGTATTCAGCCTTGGCCGCGACCACCGAAACGATGCGCGGCCGGTCGCCTTCAAAGGAAAACACAGGGGCACCCGAGGACCCGAACTCAACGTCACAGGACAGGATCAGAACGTTGGACCTTCGGGTCATGACCGAGCACACTTCCTGCAGCGACGGGGCCTCAGCCCGGTCCTGAGCGTAAGAAACAACACCGACCTCAGCGCCGCGCGCGGGGCGCTTTCCGGTCTCAAACGGGATCACCGTCGTGTTCCGGATCGGTTGCCACAGCTCGATCAGCGCGATGTCATTGTAAACGCGTGAGGCTGTGGCCTCGGTGCTGTACTCATAGTCGGGGTGGATGACGGCTTGACGCGCGGCACGATAGGCCGACGCGCGCCCAAGGCGCCAAGCGGCCAGAAACTCGACCTCGGACAGATCAACCCGCTGCCCCGTGACCTTGTCAAAAAGGCAATGGGCGGCCGTCAGAACAAGGGTAGGCGAAATTAATGTTCCCGTACAAAAACCCGCACCATTCTTGATATCCAGCCGACCGACGGCCATCCAAGCACGACCAGCATCGGTGGTATCCAGACTTTTCAGCCCGGTATCCTGGGCTGCGGCGGCCATTGGCATCAAAGCCAGCGCCAATGCTATGATCCAGTTTCGCAAATGGCTCTCCGGCTTTGCTGTTGGCATATCTTCATACGCCCAGCGTGCGGCGAAAATAGGGCGATCTTGCCATGGCCGAGTTCGCCCGGAGTCTGATGCGCGAACGCATCAGCCCCCGTTACTTTAAGATCGGAACCTGTGAAGTGTGCCTTTGCTCGTGCATCGCCTGAGGCACAGGACCCCCGGTTGCCCAATCCAACAACTCGACCGTGTGCAAAATGGGCAGGCTAGTGCCCGAGCCAATCTGCATCATGCACCCAATATTGCCCGCAGCGATCACATCCGGGTTCTTCGCCTCAAGCGTTTTGACCTTGCGCTGCTTCAGCTTGCCCGAGATCTCAGGCTGCATCAGGTTGTAAGTTCCCGCGCTGCCGCAACACAGATGGCTGTCCGCGGGCTCAACCACAGTGAAACCGGCCTGCTTCAAAAGGGTTTTGGGGTGGGATTTGATTTTCTGACCGTGCTGCAATGAGCAAGCAGCATGGTATGCCACTGTCATTTCTTTGTCTTTGCCCTCGGGCAGGCCCAGCTGCACAAGTAACTCGCTGATATCCATCGCAATCGATGAGACCCGAGCGGCGTCCTCGGCCAATGGGTCATTTCGGAACATATGGCCATAATCTTTGACCGTAGTGCCGCAGCCCGACGTGTTAATGACGATCGCGTCAAGCCCGTCGCCCTCCATTTCTGCAGCCCAGGCTCTGATATTGGCTTCAGCGGCTTTGTGACTTTCGCTGGTTTTGCCCATGTGATGGGTCAGTGCACCACAGCACCCGGCCCCGTCGGCCACCACGACCTCGCATCCCATGCGCGTCAGCAAACGGATTGTCGCGTCGTTGATGTCGGTGTTCAGCGCCTTTTGCGCGCATCCGGTCATAAGCGCCACACGTTTGATACGCGGACCATCGGGTGCGAAAGTTTGCGGGTCGTCATTTCGACTGACCGGAGGGATATGTTTCGGTGCCATGTCCAACATCGCGCGCAGTCGTGCGTCCGGCATCAAGAAACGGAACGGTCGACCCAGCTTGGCCCCGATCAGGGCCCAGCGGAATCGCATCGGATAGGGCAGGATCTGCGCCAAGACCCAGCGCAATGCGCGATCCGTGAACGGGCGTTTGTAGTTTTCTTCGATGTATTCCCGCGCGTGATCGACCAGATGCATATAGTGCACGCCCGAAGGGCATGTGGTCATGCACGCCAGACAGGACAGACAACGGTCGATATGCTTGACTGTTTTCTCATCCGGGACACGCTCGTTCTCCAGCATATCCTTGATCAAGTAGATGCGCCCTCGTGGGCTGTCCAGCTCATCCCCCAGCACCTGATAAGTTGGGCACGTAGCGGTACAGAACCCACAATGCACGCAGCTGCGCAGGATCTCATTTGACCGCTGGATCGCCGGGTCTTGCAGCTGTTTTTCGGTGAACGTCGTCTGCATCGGCCTACCCCATCAGTCCCGGATTGAACAAACCGCGCGGATCAAATCTCTGCCGTAGCCCCTTTGTTAGAGCCGAAATACCTGCGGATTCCGGTTGGAACCGGCCCAGGCGCACCACCGCCTCAGCGTCGGCCCGCACAATCGTCGCATGGCCATCAAATTCACCCACGCGCGCGCGTACATCAGTTCCATGCGGCACGAGAGCCCAGATCAGTCCCCCTCCCCAATCGAACAACGCCCGGTCTGCCCGGATGCGCGCCGCAACTTCAGGAGCATCTGTAGGTTTGACTGAAATCCGCCACACATCGCCGTCCTGATCATGGAATGCGGCGGCATCGCGAATTGCTGTCCAAAGCAAGTCGGACTGCGCGACATCGGAAACATCACCGAAATCGGACAGCGCGGATGTCAGTTGCTTGGATCTGTAGGCGACCGAATCCGCGAACCCTTCAAGACGCAACAAGGCACAGCCGGTCTTCTGATCATAGGCGGCACCGTTCACCTCGAAAGGGGATTTGAGCGCCGCGGAGAGGACCTGAATTCCCACGGTTGCGTCCGGTACTTGAATGGACAGGGTTGCGCGAGAGTCGGGTTTCGGCAGCACCTTCAACGACACTTCGGTCAGAACGCCCAAGGTTCCCCATGACCCCGCCATGAGTTTCACAAGATCGTACCCGGTCACGTTCTTCATCACCCGACCGCCATTCTTGACGATCTGCCCCATACCGTTGACGTATCGCACACCCAACAGAAAGTCGCGACATGCGCCCGCCTGTATGCGCCGCGGACCTGAGATGTTTGCCGCGACAACTCCTCCGATCGTCGGCGTGCCATTGGTTCCCAACAAACCCCGATGATCCATCGGCTCAAACGCCAATTGCTGACCCTCGGCTTCCAAGGCGGCTTCGATCTCAGACACTGGTGTTCCAGCTTGCGCCACAAGCGTCAGTGCGCCGGGCTCATAGAGCGTGATGCCGCTCAGCCCGCTGGCCTCAATCGCATTGTCCGGCCCGGCGATGCCCCGGGTACCGCCTCCGGCAATACGCACAGGTTCCTTCAGCCCGGCCACCATCTCGGCCAGTTCGGCTTCTGTCTCAGGTCTCATGGCAATTCTTCTTTGTTAGAGCCAATTATTCCGCAGCAATCCGCGCTTCACGACGAGCCTCGGACGCGTCCAGCGGGAATACCTTAGCGGGGTTCAGCAACCAGTTCGGGTCGAACGCATCCTTGACCGCCATCTGCGCCTCAAGATCCACAGGCGCGTATTGATGGGACATCAGATCCCGCTTTTCGATGCCGACGCCGTGCTCACCAGTCAGACAACCACCAACATCAACGCAGAGTTTCAGGATATCAGCCCCGAACGCTTCGCATTTCTCAAGATCACCCGGTTTGTTGGCATCGAACAGGATCAGCGGGTGCATGTTGCCGTCGCCTGCGTGGAACACATTGCCAACCGGCAGACCGTATTCCTTGCTCATCTCGCCGATCCGGCGCAGGACCACTGGCAGCGACGACACCGGGATCGTGCCATCCAGACACATGTAGTCGTTCAACTGTCCCATCGCACCAAAGGCCGACTTACGCCCCAGCCAGATTTTTGCGCTTTCTTCGACTGACTGGCTTTCGCGCAGTTCAACCGGGTTGTGGCGCTTGGCGATCTCAATGATCTTTGCCAGTTGATAGTCGATCTCGGCCTCGGACCCTTCAACCTCAACAATCAAAAGCGCAGTGCAATCGGGATAACCCGCATGGGCGAAATTTTCGCAGGCCTGGATGCAAAGAGTATCCATGAACTCGATCGCCACAGGCAGAATTCCTGACTTGATGATATCGGATACACATTGGCCCGCGACCTCATTGTCATCAAAGCCCATAAGCACGGGTCGTGCACCTTCGGGTTTGCGTAGAATTCGCAGAGTAGCCTCGGTCACCACGCCCAATTGGCCTTCGGAACCGCAAATGACGGCCAGAAGGTCCAACTTGCCCGCATCCAGATGTGCGCCGCCGATTTCAATGATGCTGCCATCCATCATGACCATCTTCACACCCAACAGGTTGTTGGTGGTCACGCCGTATTTCAGACAATGTGCCCCGCCCGAATTCATGGCGATGTTCCCAGCGATGGCGCAAGCCAGTTGCGACGACGGGTCAGGGGCGTAAAAGAAATCATACTCCTCGACCGCGCCGGTCACACTCAGATTGGTGCGGCCCGCCTGTACGCGGATGAAACGGTTGTCGTAATCGACCTCCAGCACCTCATTCATCCGGGCGATCCCCAAAATGACGCAATCCGCCGTTGGCAACGCCCCGCCCGCCAGCGAGGTGCCGGAACCACGCGGTACAACGGGCACGCCTTCTTCATTGCAGATCCGCAAAATGTCCGAGACCTCTTGCGTGGTCGATGGCAGAACTGCCAGCATCGGAGGACATTTGTACGCCGTCAGCGCATCGCATTCATATGCGCGCGTCTCGGACGGCTCGTGAATCACCGCGTCTTCGGGCAAGACTTGCAACAAACGCTGTAGAACCGCGGCCTTGCGGCGCAGGACGTCAGGATTTGGCGTTGGCATTTCCATGGCTGATCCTCCATTTGGTAAAATAATATTACCAATTTACCCATCTGGCAAGTTCCGATCCCCGCCCCTAATGTCGCGGGTATGACGTGGATTGACCGGGCACAATTGTTTTCAACACTGGATTATACAGCCATCGCCGCCTTGCTGGCCGCTTGGCTGTGGATCGGTTGGCGGATTGAGAATCCGTCGCCGGCCAAGAAATCCGTCACAATGATGATGGATGACTATCGTCGCGACTGGATGCGGGAAATGGTCACCCGGCAACCCCGAATGTTCGATGCACAAGTGGTGGCAGCCATGCGACAAGGCAGCACGTTTTTTGCCTCGACAACGATGATCGCCATCGGGGGCGGGCTGGCCCTGCTGGGCAATACGGAACGTCTGGCCGGGGTTGCCAACGATCCGGCCATCGGCCGCGCACCGGCCATGGTGTGGGAGATCAAGATCCTGATCATCATCCTGTTTCTGGCCAATGCATTTCTGAAGTACGTTTGGGCCCACCGCTTGTTTGGGTACTGCGCGGTTCTTATGGCCGCCGTCCCAAATGATCCTTCGGATCCGCTAGCCTATCCACGCGCGTCTCAGGCTGCCGAGATTTGCGTCACCGCGGCGCGCAGTTTTAATCGCGGATTGCGCGCGACCTATTTCGCGCTGGCGTCCGTGGCATGGATTCTGGGGCCGGTCGCGCTGTTGCTGGGCACAATTGTCACATTTGGCGTCCTGTATCGGCGCGAGTTTGCCTCGCACTCGCGCCAGATCCTGCTATCCCAACCGCGTGACACGGATTCGTGATCGCGATGCGGCCGGCGAAACCCTAAAGTCGCCGCATGCGTTATTTGATTCTCAGCCTTCTTCTGGCCAGTCAGGCCCTTGCCGATCCCTCAATAATTGAAGACGTTGCCGCAAACCAAAGTGGCGACACATGGCGATTCGATGTCACGATCCGTCATCCCGATACGGGCTGGGATCATTATGCAGACGGCTGGCGGGTGCTGGACATGGACGGGAACGAATTGGGCATGCGCGTGCTTCACCACCCGCATGAGAACGAGCAGCCTTTCACTCGGTCGCTGACAGGAGTCATGATCCCCGAAGGCGCAACACAGGTCCAGATCCAGGCGCGATGCAGTGTCGACGGCTGGGGTGATAACATGACCATTGTCACCCTGAACTGATCCTCAGAACACACCCAAGGTCAGGCCCGCACCCAGCGCTGCACCAATGTCACGGCATTGATCCAGTTGATCCTGCGGGATGATCTTCTCGGCCAGTATAGCTTCGGGCGTCTGCGCATGAGTGCAGATGATCAATGGAGGCTGCACCTCTTTCAATCGCCAACCGGTCGCGATGCGCGCGGTTTGCCGGGCCGCGTTTTCGCCGTCCGACCCGGCGCATACCATCTGCGCATAGGGGCGCCCTTCGATCTTGCCCAACGCAGGGTAATAGCAGCGATCGAAAAACTCCTTCATTAGACCCGATATCGCCGCCAGATTCTCGGGCGCGCAGAAAATATAGCCATTGGCGGCCAGCAGGTCTTCGGGCGAGGTCTGATCTGCGGTTTTCAAAATCGTTTCCGCCTCATCCCCTGCCCCTGCCGCAGCAGCCTCGGCCATTTGCCGGGCGCCGCCGGTGCGCGAATGGTAGACGATCAAAAGCTGCGCCATGTCAGACCCGGTGGTAAGGACCGCCAGACAGGATCGTTGCGGCCCGGTAAAGTTGTTCAGCCAGCATCACACGGACAAGCATATGGGGCCAGACCATCGACCCGAATGAGATGGAAAAATCCGCCTCAGCCCTGAGGTTAGGGTCTATACCGTCGGCTCCGCCAATAATCAGCGCCAGATCCTGCCGCCCGGCATCTCGCCAACCACCCAGTTTTTTCGCAAAATCCGGCGAGGACATAACCCGCCCGCGTTCATCCAAAGTGCAGATCACCGCACCTTTGGGCAGCGCCTTTCGCAACAGCGCGGCCTCGGCCCCCATGCCTGCGTTTTTCTTGTCTTCGACCTCGATCACGCGTGCGGGACCAAGGCCCAGCGCGCGGCCGGTCCGTTCAAATCGTGTCAGATAATCGTCAAGCAGGGTCTTCTCCGGTCCGGAACGCAATCGCCCGACCGCACAAATGCTTATACGCATATTTCTCTCGCCGCCGACCTGTTAATGCAGGCCGGGATGGCGCCTCAGTTGGCTGAGGCGCTGCCGCCCTGAGGCAACCACATCTTTTCCAGCTGATAGAATTCACGCACTTCGGGGCGGAAGATATGGACGATCACGTCGCCCGTATCGATCAGCACCCAGTCGCCGGCGTCCTTGCCTTCGACCTTCGAGGTGAAACCGAATTCCTGCTTGATGCGATCCGTCAGCTTTTCCGCCATGGCCGAGACCTGACGGGTCGACCGACCTGAGGCAATCACCATGTGATCCGCAACCGAGGATTTGCCCTGCAGGTTGATCTGCACGACGTCTTCGGCCTTGTCATCGGAAAGTGAGGAAAGGATGCGTTCAAGCAGCTTGTCGCTGATTGACTGAGAGTGGGCCATTACATTGGCCCGGTCATCGGCGGGCAAACCCGCCTGGGTATGTAGAGACAGGACATAGTCCTCCTTTGCTGCGCGCCGCCAAACCCCGGCGCAGGGGTACTAATAAGGTAACAAGCGGATTGCAACATTTCAATGAACGGGCGTTTTGGGAGCCAGACGGGCGCTCACTCTTTGGCGATCTGTTGCGAGTCTGCGCCGTCGGCCAACAATCGAACCTCGCGCTGCGGGAAGGGAATCGAGATGTTTTCGGCTTTGAACGCATCCCAAAGAGCCAGATAGACATTACCCCGGATATTGGTCAGACCCTTGGTCGGGTCGCTGATCCAGAACCGCAGGACATAATCCACGCTGCTGTCGCCAAACCCGGTGATGTGGCAAACCGGTTCATGCGTCCCGCCGCTGAGAACGCGTTGCACCGATTTGACCGCCCGGATCGCCGTGGCCCGCACCTGATGCGGGTCGTCGTCATAACTGGTGCCAAAATCCAGATCCAATCGCACATAACGATCCGAATGTGACCAGTTCACCACCTGATTGGTGATCAGATCTTCGTTCGGGATCAGATATTCGCGCCCGTCCCGTGTCACGACCGAGACGTACCGCGCCCCCAGCGCGTTGATCCATCCGAAGGTGTCACCCAGCGAGATCACGTCGCCGGGTTTGATAGATCGGTCCATCAGGATGATGATCCCGGAAATCAGGTTCGAGACCACCTTTTGCAGCCCAAAACCGATACCCACGCCGATGGCACCCGATAGAAGCGCTATGCCTGTCAGGTCGAAACCAAGGGTTCGAATGGCAGCCAGAAACACCGCGCCATACAGTAAAACCTGAATGCCTTTGGCCAACAGGACCTGCATTGATGGGGTGATGTCATCGTTGTTCATCAGCCCGCGCTCGGCGGCGCGAGTGCCAAGACGGGCCAGAGTCAACAGGACACCGATCAGCAAAATGGCCTTGAGAATGCCCAGCGCCGAGATGTGCAGATCACCGATGGATATCGCCACACCATCCAGGAAACCGGCCACGTCATCGGTCAGATTCAGCGCAATCAGCGTTGCATAGACCCACATCGCCCATTTGAAGATTCGCCTCAGGGTGCGGTTCCGCACCAGCCGCGCCACCAGCGCAATCGCCAGCCATGCAACAGCCAGAGTTGCGATCACACCAATGATATAGCTGCGCGACGGCCACGTAACATGCTGCATGATCAGGTAGAGTGACCAGGACATGACCACGAAATAGACCAGCGTCAGACGCCGCATCAGCTGGACCAGAATGCGCAGACGCCATTTGGGCCAGCCTGTGCGTGCGCGTGCCCATGCGTCCCAACGCCCTTGTGTCATCAGCTTCAGGATGTAGGCCAGCGCCCACAGAAACAGAACAATGATCAGCTGGTATTGCCTCCAGCCCGGCGTGACGATCAGTTCGACCAGATTTCCCAATTGCAAGGAAAACCCCGCAACCATGTTGTCGTAGAGATCTGCGAGGGAACTGGGGATAAGGTCTTGGTTCATGAACATCTCCTGCGGGCCAGCTTGGACAGCGTTGCCCTCGGATGCAACCTGGACGCAGGATTGAACCTTGATTGACGCGAAAGCCCGATATATCTGAGGCGCATGAGACTCAATCTGGCCCCAGCTCCGACGTTGCAAGACCGCACGCGCCTGCGTGAACGGTTCTTTGGGGCCGCCCGCACGGTTCTGGCACGCCTATAATCGGCGTCCAGCCACTCGCCAGCTATTTCTCATTTACATACGGGAGAGGACCGATGTCCCCCAAAACACTCTATGACAAGATCTGGGATGCCCATGTCGCGCACGAAGCCGATGATGGCACCTGCCTGCTTTATATCGACCGCCACCTGGTGCACGAAGTCACCAGCCCGCAGGCGTTCGAAGGCCTGCGCATGGCGGGCCGCAAAGTACGCGCCCCGGAAAAGACCATCGCCGTTCCGGACCACAACGTTCCGACGACGCCGGACCGCGTAAACGGGATCGAAAACCCCGAATCGCGCATTCAGGTCGAAGCGCTGGACAAGAACGCCAAGGATTTCGGCATTCACTATTATCCGGTGAATGACGTCCGTCAGGGCATCGTGCACATCGTCGGCCCGGAACAGGGCTGGACCCTGCCGGGCATGACAGTCGTCTGCGGCGACAGCCACACTGCCACGCACGGCGCGTTTGGCGCACTGGCCCACGGCATCGGTACGTCTGAGGTTGAGCATGTTCTGGCAACCCAGACCCTGATCCAGAAGAAGTCCAAGAACATGAAGGTGGAAATCACCGGCAAATTGCAGCCGGGCGTGACCGCCAAGGATATCACTCTGGCCGTGATCGGTGAGACCGGCACGGCTGGCGGCACCGGCTATGTCATCGAATATTGCGGTGAAGCGATCTGCGATCTGTCGATGGAAGGCCGCATGACCGTCTGCAACATGGCCATCGAAGGTGGCGCCCGCGCTGGTCTGATCGCGCCGGACGAAACCACCTTTGAGTATGTCAAAGGTCGCCCGCATGCGCCGAAAGGTGCCCAGTGGGAAGCGGCTCTGAACTGGTGGAAAACGCTCTTCACCGACGAAGACGCCCATTTCGACAAGGTCATCACCTTGCGTGGCGAAGACATCGCGCCGGTCGTAACTTGGGGCACCAGCCCCGAGGACGTTCTGCCGATCACCGCGACCGTGCCGAACCCGGAAGATTTCGAAGGCGGCAAGGTCGATGCGGCCCGCCGGTCGATCGAATACATGGGTCTGGAAGCCGGACAAAAGCTGAGCGACGTAGAAATCGACACCGTCTTCATCGGCTCGTGCACCAATGGCCGTATCGAAGACCTGCGTGCTGCAGCCGAGATCCTGAAAGGCAAAAAGATCAAGGACGGCATGCGTGCCATGGTCGTACCCGGCTCCGGTCTCGTCCGCGCTCAGGCCGAAGAGGAAGGTCTGGCCGACATCTTCAAAGAGGCCGGTTTCGAATGGCGTCTGGCAGGTTGTTCGATGTGTCTGGCCATGAACCCCGATCAGTTGCAGCCGGGTGAGCGCTGTGCCGCAACCTCGAACCGTAACTTCGAGGGTCGCCAGGGCCGGGGCGGACGCACCCATCTGCTGAGCCCGGCGATGGCTGCCGCAGCGGCAATCACAGGACGGCTGACAGACGTCCGTGAATTGATGTAAGGTCTCCTCATATCTAGATATTTGAGGGAGAGACTGAAATGAGTGATTGGGTCAAATGGCTCTTGTTGGGGCTGCTGTCTATCGCGTTTGGCATCTTTGTGCTGGGCGCGCCGGTGGTGGCTTCAATCGCGGTGACGCTGGTGACCGGTGTGTTGCTGCTGATCTCGGGCGTATTGCAAGTTGTAGGCGGGTTCACCGTTGAGGGAACCGGCAACAAGATTCTGTCATTCATCATGGGTGCCGTGATGCTGTTTCTGGGTTGGAACTTCATGTCCCAGCCGCTTGAAGGAACCGTCACTCTGGCGATCGTCATGCTGATCCTGTTCATGGCAGGCGGCATCGCGCGGGTCATCCTGTCGTTCCAGATGCGCGGAACGCAGTTTTTCTGGCCGACGATGATCTCGGGCATCTTGTCGATCGTCCTTGCAGCTATCATCTGGACCTATGTGGGAAGTGAACCCGCAGTGCTGATGAGCATTCTGGGAATCTTCCTGGGCATCGAGATGCTGTTCAACGGGTTCGGATTGGTCTTCATGGCGTTCTTCGTCAAGAACGCACCCAACGACGCAACAACTGAAGCAAAACAAGCTTAAACGCGGGGCTAGGGGTCGGCCCTCTCCCGCAGGAGTGTGAACATGGAAAAGTTTGAAAAAGTCCACGGGGTGGCCGCCCCAATGCCGCTGATCAATATCGACACCGATATGATCATTCCCAAGGTACACCTGAAGACCATCAAACGGTCCGGCCTTGGCGTCGTTCTGTTTGACGAAATGCGCTATCACGACGACGGGCAGGAGAATGAAGAGTTCGTCCTGAACAAACCCGCCTATCGCCAGACAGAGATCTTGGTCGCGGGCGATAACTTCGGCTGCGGCTCGTCGCGCGAACACGCGCCATGGGCGATCAAGGATTTTGGCATCAAGGTCGTGATCTCGACCAGCTTTGCCGACATCTTCTTTAACAACTGCTTCAAGAACGGCATCCTGCCCATCGTGGTCGAGGAAGAACACCACGCGGTTCTGATGGAAGACGCGCATAAGGGCGAAAACGCCCGCATGACCGTGCATCTGGAAGATCAGCAGATCACCACGTCGGATGGCGTCGTGATCGCGTTCGACATCGACCCTCATCGTAAGCACTGCCTGCTGAACGGTCTGGACGATATCGGTCTGACGATGGAGAAAGACCACCACATCGACAAGTTCGAGGATCACGCAAGCCAGGCCCGCCCCTGGGTGTGATTCCAAGCACGAATCTTTGGATACTCAACTTATCGGGGTCGCTTCGGCGGCCCCGCTCGCATTCTTGGGGTTTTGTTTTCAGCAACCACAACATGTAGTGAATGACCCCTGATGCACGTCGAATTTGCGACACAAATGATGCAAAGGCGCACCAGTTTCGCCATCATTTTGCCCGAAATCACGTGTTTTCTGCACCTTGGCTTGAGCGGAATGCCGCTTATCGTCAGTGTTGGCGCTAAGAGAGGCGCCCGTCGAAAAAAGAATGTCGGGCACAAGTTGGGACGAAACCGTCAAAGAAGCGGTCAATCCGGTTTGAAAGGGTTTGGATAGTGATTGCGCGCACAACAGGGGCGGCGATTCGGGGATTGTTGGTCGCACTCATGGTGCTGACACCCGCGTTGTACCTGCCTGTAACGTCTACGAATGGGACCGAGATCGTCGTCTTTCTCGCCATTCTCGCGTTCTTCCTGACGTTTGCGGAATACAACTCTGCCTTTCCCAGCTTTATCGAATTTCGCGACGCGCCCCCAGTGAACCGTTTGCGTTTTGTGGGGCTGATGTCGATGATCACGTTCCTGACGCTGATCTGCAAAAACGCATATGCGCCGACGACTCTGACAGCAACTTTCTATTCGGTCGGTCTGGGCGTCGCCAATGTGGTCGACTTCCCGTATTCGCCCGTTCGGCTGATCATCCTGATGCTGCCCGCCGACGCAAGCGCGCCTTTGATCGAACTCGTTCGCATTTCCGCCAGTGTCGCTTACGTCGCCGCGCTGGTTACCATAGGCAGCTTTGTATATGCGGTGAAAGTGCGGGGCTGGCCCACGGGGAATGGCGCCTTCAATGTCTGGACCAATCTGCCGCTGTTTGACCCGACCAAGGGTGGAGATGTGGTAACGCGCCTGCAGCGTGACGGACGCCTGAACATCTCAATCGGAATTCTGCTGCCGTTCCTGATTCCGGCCCTGATCAAGTTGCTGACCGATTACGCGGACCCGATTTCGCTAAGCAATCCTCAGACCCTGATCTGGACCCTGAGCGCATGGGCCTTCCTTCCTGCCAGCATGATCATGCGCGGTATCGCGACCCTGCGGATTGCGAACCTGATCGTCGAAAAACGGCGGGCCTATTCCACAGCCGAGAACACACAGACCGCATGATCCGCATCCTTGTCCTGCTGCTGTTGCCCGTATTGGCGCAAGCAGAGACGGTGCGCGTTGCCACCTACAACACAGAACTCAGCCGCGACGGGCCGGGCTTGTTGCTCCGCGACATTCGCCGCGAAGACGCTCAGGTGATGGCGGTCGTTGATGTTGTGGTGGCTGCGCACCCCGATATTATCGCCCTGCAAGGCATCGACTGGGATTTGGATGGCCTAACCCTTTCGGCACTGGCCGACCGGCTGCGGGAAAATGGTGTCGACTACCCATACCAATTTGCGAACCAGCCGAACTCGGGCTTGGAAACCGAGTTGGATCTGGATGGAGACGGCCGCACCCACGGCCCGGGCGACGCACAAGGCTGGGGCCGTTTCACCGGGCAGAACGGCCTGGCTGTGTTGTCGCGCTATCCCATCGCCATGCAAGAGGCGCAGGACTTCTCGACGGTGCTATGGCGGGAGTTACCCGGCGCAGAACTACCCGTAACCGACGCAGGCCCCTACCCGTCTGAACAGGCGCAAAGCATTCAGCGTTTGTCTTCTGTGGCGCATTGGGTTTTACCTATCGACACTCCGGTCGGGCCGCTCGATCTGATGACCTTTCACGCCGCGCCGCCGGTGTTTGACGGGCCAGAGGACCGCAATGGCCTCAGAAACAAAGACGAGCTTCGCCTGTGGTCCGCTGTGCTGGATGGCAAACTTGGGCCCGGACGCAAAGGCCCCTTCGTAATCGCCGGGGACGCTAATCTGGACCCGACGCGCGGTGATGGGCGCAAGGAGGCAATCCTGGAATTGTTAGCCGATCAACGCCTGCAGGACCCGAAGCCCGCAGACCCCAATGGCAAGCTGACGACAGTAGTTTGGAAAAGCGTCGGTCCGATGCGGGTAGATTACGTGCTGCCCTCCACGCATTGGACAGTGGTCGAAGCCGGGGTGTACTGGCCCGCCGCAGGCACGAAAGAGCGCGAAACCGCCGAATCCGCCAGCCGCCACCGACTTGTGTGGGTTGATCTGGCAGGGAACTAGCGCTTCGACACGCTGTAAAATGGCCCTAGAATCCAGGCTTGCGCAATTTTCAGCGCCGGAACAGAGCTTCTGAGACATAAACTGAAATTTCCCAGCAAACAGTCGGATTCGTCTCATTGACCCGATGCCGCGCAGGCGCTAGGGCCTGTGCTGTAAAACGCAAGGAGATCCTTCATGTCCAACCCCTCGCTCCTCATCCTGCCCGGAGACGGAATTGGCCCCGAAGTCATGGCCGAAGTGCGCAGAGTCATCGACTGGTTCGGTGCAAAACGTGGCCTGGAATTCGACGTGAGCGAGGATCTGGTCGGGGGTGCGGCCTACGACGCGCACGGCAAGCCCTTGTCGGACGAAACCATGGCCAAGGCGCAAGAGGTCGATGCGGTTCTTCTGGGTGCCGTTGGCGGCCCGAAATACGACGATCTGGATTTCAGCCTCAAGCCCGAGCGTGGCCTGCTGCGCCTGCGCAAGGAAATGGACCTGTATTCCAATCTGCGCCCGGCGCAGTGCTTTGACGCGCTGGCCGATTTCTCATCGCTGAAAAAAGACATCGTTGCCGGTCTCGACATCATGATCGTGCGCGAGCTGACCTCGGGCGTCTATTTCGGCGAGCCGCGCGGCATCTTCGAAGAAGGTAACGAACGCGTCGGCATCAACACCCAGCGCTATACCGAGTCCGAAATTGAACGCGCCGCGCGCTCGGCCTTTGAGCTGGCAATGCGCCGGAACAAAAAGCTGTGCTCGATGGAGAAAGCCAACGTGATGGAATCGGGCATTCTGTGGCGCGAGGTCGTTGACCGTGTTGCCAAGGAATACCCCGAGGTCGAGCTGAGCCATATGTATGCCGATAACGGCGCCATGCAGCTGGTGCGCGCACCCAAGCAGTTTGACGTCATCCTGACCGACAACCTGTTTGGCGACATCCTGTCCGACTGTGCCGCGATGCTGACCGGTTCGCTGGGTATGCTGCCTTCGGCCTCGCTGGGCGCTCCGATGGCCAATGGCCGTCCCAAGGCGATGTACGAGCCGGTCCACGGGTCGGCCCCGGACATTTCGGGTCAGGGCAAGGCCAACCCGATCGCCTGCATTCTCAGCTTTGCGATGGCGCTGCGCTATAGCTTTGATCAAGGCGAGGAAGCAGATCGTCTGGAAGCCGCGATCGAAAAGGTTCTGGCCGATGGTGTCCGCACCGGCGATCTGCTGGCTGATGAAGGAGTCCAGCCGGTCTCGACCTCGGAGATGGGCGATGCGATTCTGGCGGCCCTCGACGAAAGCCTCTGACTAAATCCCCATTCAATTGAAAAGGCGGTGCACAGTGCACCGCCTTTTTTTCGCCTGTTCAGTTCCCGAAGATATTGTTCAACAGGTTGTTTATAGCCCGGTCCAACCCGGTTTGTTTCTTGCGCCGTTGTTGCTGCGGCTGCGCCGTTCGTACCGGGGGTTCAGGTGCCATCATCGGCAATGGGGTGGGCGTCATACCCTCGGTCACGCGCAGCATGGTTTCTTTCCAGATTTCAGCCGGCAACCCGCCTCCGGTCACGCCGGACAGCGGGGTATTGTCGTCATACCCCATCCAGACACCCGTCACGTAATCCGCCGTAAATCCAATGAACCAGGCGTCCCGGGCAGCCTGAGTGGTTCCGGTCTTACCCGCCACCTGCCATCCGGGCAGTTGCGCGCGCCCACCGGTTCCTTGAGACACCACACGTTCCATCATCCAGGTCAGCTGCTTGGCCGCGTTATCGTTGATGACCCGCTCGCCGATACCGCTTGTGGTAACCATCATTGGTGTTTCGTCGCCCAGCAGTTTCAGCTCGGACAAACCATAGGGTTCAACGGCCGACCCTCCGTTCAGGATACCGGCATAAGCACCCGTCATCTCGATCAGCGTGCTTTCCGACGCGCCCAGCGCTAACGCCGGACCCTCGGCCAGATCACTTTCAATGCCGAATTCGCTGGCAACTGTGCGGACATTATCCAAACCGGCGATTTCGGCCACTTTGACGGCCGGAATGTTCAGCGAGTTTTTCAGCGCATCCGCCAATGTGACCCGACCATAGTACTTGTTGGTATAGTTCTTGGGGCACCACTGGCCCGAGCCGGGTATGTCCCAGCATGTGGGCTCATCCACAACAATATCCAGCGGCGAATAGCCCAGTTCCAGCGCCGTCGCGTAGACAAACGGCTTGAAGGAGGACCCGGTCTGCCGCAAAGCCTGCGTCGCCCGGTTGAACGCGCCAGACACCCGCGTCTTGCGCCCGCCGACCATCGCGCGAACAGCGCCGTCCGCAGACATCACGACGATGGCGGCCTGCGCCTTGGATCCTTCACGCACCTTTTCTTGAAAGATGTACTGCAGGGCCTCTTCCGCCGATTTCTGCAGGCGTTGATCAAGTGTAGTCTTGATCACCACATCATCCGTTGTATCCGAGCCAAAGAAACTGGGCAGCTCGGTGATGACCCAATCGGCAAAATAGCCTCCTGCCCGCGCAGCTGCGGCCTCGGACAGTTGCGCCGGTTTACTGCGCGCACTGCTGGCCTGCGAGGCTGTCAGATAGCCCTGCGCCTCCATCAGCCCGATCACCAGTTGCGCCCGATCCTGAGACCGTTTGAGGTTATTCGTTGGGGCATACCGTGTGGGGGCCACCAGCAGACCGGCCAGCATGGCGGCCTGTGACGGGCTTACCTCGGCTGCCGAGATACCGAAATAGCGTTGGCTGGCCGCTTCGAACCCGCGCGCACCGGCACCCAGGAACGCCCGGTTCAGATAGATGGTCAGGATTTCATCCTTGGAGTATTTCACCTCCATCGCCATCGCATAGACCGCTTCCTTGGCCTTGCGCCACAAGGAGCCCTGACGGCAATCCGCTTCATACGCGGCCTCGGAGTCCCATTCGCCGGGTATGTAAGGCACGCCCAGACACAACAGTTTGGCCGTCTGCTGTGTGATGGTCGAACCGCCATGGCCCGACAATGGACCACGCCCTTCGCTCAGGTTGATGCGCACCGCGCTTGCGACGCCGCGCGGACTGACGCCGAAATGCCGGTAGAACCGCTTGTCCTCTGTCGCGACGACCGCGTTCTTCAGATGGCGCGAGACGGTATCCGCCGTGATGACGCCGCCAAACTGGTCACCGCGCCAGGCAAAGACCTTGCCATCGCGATCCAGCAGAGTCACCGATCCGCGCGCGCGCCCATCCAACAGAGCGTCGACATCGGGCAGGCTGGAATAGACAACGCCCACAGCCAGCGCCAGCAACAAAGCGGCCACTGCGCCCATGCGCCAGGTCACACCCCAGATCACCCGCCAGACCCAACGGAAAAGGCGGCGGAAGAAACCACCGCCACTGCCACCACCAGAGGTTTTGCGTGTTTTCTTTCGCGTAGATTTGCGCGTTGCCGTTTTTCGAGCCGTCGCCTTTTTGCCAGCGGGCTTTGCGGCACGCTTTGTTGCCGTGGGTTTGCGCCCCTTCGAAGGGTATCTTTTGTCCGCAACAAGCGGTGTCTTGCGGCGCCTGGACTCAGTCATGCTCAAACTCTGCCCGGTTATCATTTTGACGCACCATACCCTGCCACAGACATGAAGTAGAGGTATGATTTTCCCCTAAACACCCTCCATACTCCGCCCGCTTTTTAGGCAGAAGTGTTTTTTTGTGCAAAAATTGTGCACCTAAGCTCTGTTTTCCCCTGCGTCCTGTCCCCCATGCCGTTCCTTAACACGGTCAGGCGCGCTCTTTTTCTGCAGGTGCAAACAAACCGGGCAGACCGGGGAAGCAGAGGGGAAAGACGTGAAACTGATCATTGCGACAATCAAGCCGTTCAAGCTGGAGGAGGTGCGTGAGGCACTGACCGACGCGGGCGTGCGCGGCATGATGGTGACCGAAATCAAGGGCTTCGGCTCGCAATCCGGTCACACGGAAATCTATCGCGGCGCCGAATACGCCGTGAACTTTGTACCCAAGATCAAGCTGGAAATCGTGGTGCCCGCCACGATGGCCGACCAGATCGTCGAAACCATCACCAAAACCGCCAAGACCGGCAAGATCGGTGACGGCAAGATTTTCGTCCTCGATGTCGAGCAGGCCCTGCGCGTACGGACCGGGGAAACGAACGAAGAGGCGCTCTAAGTGCCGCCACTCACAACCATTCGAGGAAGTCACATGAACCTGATGAAATCTCTCATCCCTGCCGCCGCGCTTGTCGCGCTGCCGCAGATGGGCCTTGCGCAAGAGGCCGCCGCTGGTGAAACTGCGCAGCACACGCAATACATCCTGACCTCGCTGCTGTTTCTGGTCGGCGGCTTCCTGGTGTTCTGGATGGCCGCGGGCTTTGCCATGCTCGAGGCCGGTCTGGTACGCTCCAAGAACGTGGCCATGCAGCTGATCAAGAACATGGGCCTGTTTTCGTTTGCCGCCATCATGTACTGGCTGGTCGGTTTCAACCTGATGTATCCGGGCGATGGCTGGACCATCACAGGCGTTCTTGGCGCATTCTCGCCAACATCTCTGGAACCCGTTGGTCTCGACGGCGTCGAGACCGATCTGTCCTACGCTTCGGTAGGCTCGGATTTCTTCTTTCAGTTAATGTTCTGTGCGACCACCGCGTCGATCGTTTCGGGCACTGTGGCCGAGCGGATCAAACTGTGGCCCTTCTTCATCTTCGTAATCGTCCTGACCGGCATCATCTACCCGATCGAAGCGTCCTGGCAGTGGGGCGGCGGCTGGTTGTCCGAAATGGGCTTCAGCGACTTCGCAGGCTCAACCCTGGTGCACGCCGCTGGTGGTTTCGCAGCGCTGGCAGGTGCCATAGTTCTGGGCCCGCGTATCGGCAAGTACAACAAAGAGGGCAAGGTTGTTCCGATCCCCGGCTCGAATCTGGCGCTGGCAACCCTGGGTACGTTTATCCTGTGGCTGGGCTGGTTCGGCTTTAACGGCGGCTCGCAGCTTGCGATGGGCACCATTGGTGACATGGCCGACATCAGCCGCATCTTCGCGAACACCAACATGGCCGCCGCAGCGGGTGCCGTTGCCGCGCTGATCCTGACACAGCTGATGTATGGCAAGGTCGACCTCACCATGGTTCTGAACGGCGCGCTGGCCGGTCTGGTGTCAATCACCGCCGAGCCGCTGGCCCCGTCGCTGTTCCAGGCGCTGATCATCGGTGCCGTGGGTGGCGTGATCGTCGTCCTGACCGTTCCGATGTTGGACCGCATGAAGATCGACGACGTCGTCGGTGCCATCCCGGTTCACCTGATCGCAGGCTTCTGGGGTACTTTCATCGTGGCATGGACCAACGGGGACGCGTCCTTCGTGACGCAGATCATCGGCTTCGCAGCGATCGGTATCTTTGTCTTCGTGGTCAGCTTCATCCTCTTCTCGATCCTGAAGGCAACGGTTGGCCTGCGGGTTGGCGAGGAAGAAGAGATCAACGGCCTGGATATGGGCGAGCTGGGTATGGAAGCGTATCCTGAGTTCTCCAAGGGATAAAACCGGAGTAAACCACTCGAGAGGCCGGGCGTTCGCGCCCGGCTTTTTCTTTTCTGATAATACATCCTGTGGAAAAAGTCGTCTGTTTAGGTTCTGATCTTCAAAACCAGTGAATTCCAAGACTCCTCGCATTTATATGACAAAATCAACAGGCACACCGCGGTTACGGATGTCCCGCCTTCGCGACATCGGCTGGAAGCTATGGGACCCCATTGGACTGCTGGGGCCTGAAGACAACTGGCAGGACGAGGAATGCGCGCCGTTCGCTGACGAATACGACACATATCTGCAAAAGGCCGCGGGAATGCTGCACAGGGGAGAAGAGCGCCGAAAAGTTGTCGACTATCTTGTTCAAATTGAAGCGGTGCATATGGGTTTGGGAGAAAGAAAGAGCTCCCGCAAGCAAGCCGAAGACGTGGTGAACGCAATCCTCGGCGACAAAGAGCTTTGGACCCAGAGATCACAAATAACCTGATTGAACCTGTCGTTCACACTTCAGAAAAAAGAGCCGCGCTGGGTAGCGCGGCTATCTGTCATTTTGCCAATAGTACTCAGACACCTACATCGACAATCGCCTTGGCCAGAATCGGCACGGTGTTTGCATTCAGCCCGGCAATGTTCAAACGGCTGTCGCCGACCATGTAGATGCCGTGATCGGCGCGCAGCTGCTCGACCAGGTCAGGGGCCGCCCCCAGACGCGAGAACATGCCACGGTGCTGGGCGATAAAGCCGAAACGGTCAGACCCGCTGAGGCGTTGCAGCTCGTCGGCCAGTTGCTGACGCAGACCCAGCATGGACAGGCGGATCTCTTCCAGTTCAGCCTTCCAATCGGCGCGCAGGGCGTCGTCGTTCAGGATCGTGGTCACAACGCGGGCACCGTGATCGGGCGGGAAGGAATAGTTCTGGCGGTTTAAGAACGCCAAAGTCGCCTGGTTCAGAGCCGTCTGTTCCGCATCGTCGCTGATCGCCATCAGCAGGCCGGTACGCTCGCGGTAAACGCCAAAATTCTTCGAGCACGACGCTGCAATCAAGCAGCGCTTGACCGACGAGGCCACCAGACGGGTTGCCTGCGCGTCTTCCTCGAGTCCGTCGCCGAAGCCCTGATAGGCGATGTCGATCATTGCCACGAGGCCGCGCTCGTTGATAAGATTCACGACCTCCTGCCACTGCACCATGTTCAGGTTGGCCCCGGTCGGGTTGTGGCAGCAGCCATGCAGCAGAACCACATCGCCCGCTTTGGCGGTCTTCAGGTCCTCGATCATGCCATCAAAATCGACGCCACGGGTTTCACCGTCAAAGTAACGATACTGGACCGTCTCCATACCCAGGTAGTTCAGGATCGACAGGTGGTTGGGCCAGGTTGGGTTCGACACGAAAACGCGGGCCGAAGGGTTGGCCATGCGGATCATCTCGAACGCCTGACGGCAAGCACCGGTTCCGCCGGGCGTTGCCACGGCAGCGATGTTTCCGCGCGGCACAGATGTGCCCAGGATCAGGCCAATCATCGCGTCGGCATAGGCAGGATCGCCCGCCAGGCCGGTATAGGCCTTGGATTCCTGCTCTTCGAGAATACGCTTCTCGGCCGCTTTCACCGCACGCATCACCGGGGTCACGCCCTCGGCATTCTTGTAGACGCCAACACCCAGATCGATTTTCTGATCGCGCGGGTCTTCGCGGTACGCCTGCATCAGCGCCAGGATCTTGTCGGCGGGCTGCGGTTTGAGGTTTTCGAACATCAGTTCTCTCCGGTTGCGACGGGCAGGGTCGGGAAGGCACCCCATTCAGCCCAGGAGCCGTCATAAAGCGAGTGGTCTTTCTTGCCCATGCGTTCAAGCGCAAGGCTGAGGATCGCAGCCGTCACGCCCGATCCGCACGAAGTAATGGCTGGCTTGGACAGGTCCACACCGGCGGCCTCAAATACGGCACGGCAATCGTCGGGCGATTTCATCGTGCCGTTCTTGTTCAAAAGGTTTCCAAATGGCACGTTGCGCGAGCCCGGAATGTGACCCGAACGCAGGCCTTCTCGCGGTTCGGTCCCGGTTCCGGCAAAGCGGTCGGCCGCGCGCGCGTCAATGATCTCGTGATCTGCCAGCTTGGCAGCAGCAGAAACCTGCGTGACATCGCGGACCAGGTGATTCTGAACCCGCACGGTCATGTGGCGGTCGCGGATCACGGGCGGAAGATCCTCGATCTCGCGCCCTTCAGCCTGCCACTTGGGCAGACCGCCGTCCAGAACGGCGATGTTTTCCTGCCCCATCAGGCGGAACAACCACCAGACCCGCGCCGCTGACATCAGCCCGGCGCCGTCATAGACCACGACCTGATGGCCATCGCCCACGCCCATTGCCCGCAGGCGCGACATGAACTTTTCTACCGGCGGCGCCATATGCGGCAGATCCGAGCGGTGATCGGAAATCTCGTCGATGTCAAAGAACCGCGCTCCGGGGATGTGGGCCGTGTCATATTCGGCCTTTGCGTTACGTCCCTGCTGCGGCAAATACCACGACCCGTCCAGCACCCGCAGATCCGGGTCCTTGAGATGGGCGGCAAGCCATTCGGTAGAAACGAGGGTTTTCGGATCGTCCTGCATCAAAGCCTCCCCTAAACGCGCTTGGTTTTTCCCTATACGCGCGCGCTTTAGGGTTCAAGGCTGGATAAGATGTTGTACCGCAAACGGACGCGTCTTGACCGGAAAAACAGAAAATTCCCGCCTTGGGCGCGAAGGCGCAAGCCGTTCAGGATCACCACGGGGGCTTGCCAAACAGGGAACAGATCGACCTCAATCCGCGCAACGCTTGGGAAAGCGCAGTCCGGAATTAGTTCAGACGATGAAATTTGCGCTATTTTATTCGTATTTCGATTCTTAAACACAGTCCCACACTCCGGTGAACCTCGCAAAATTGCCTGACAACTAGAATCTGCCTGAGAGGCCAGATCTGTTTGGCCCAGTGGGTGGTTTGGAATACAAACCTGATTTCGTTGTCAAAAGTGATCACCTTCGATCATTCCATGGCCGGGTGACTCCGTCCACAGCCCGTTTTGCGGCCAAACCTAAGCAACAGGTCAGCGGCTCCACTATAGGTTGAGCGTAAAAATGCGCCTTTTTTGCCCAAAAATAGCCGGTTTTCCTTACGTCACTCGGCCTTGGAGAATCTGCAAAACTGCCTGCGTGAGGGCTGCGGATTTTACCATCGCAACTACGCCACTCTGCGCAGGGAATACGAGAGATTTTGTTAGATAGGAAATACGCGTTTCTCGATTCCCCATCCAAATCGGAAATGGTGTGTCGCAGCATTCCCAGCAAGCCAGAACCGCAAGGACAATGCGCGACCGCAACAGGGCGATAGAACAAAAACATCCCAGGGCCCTATTGCGACCAAAGAAATACTCACCCAACAGGAGAACGAAATGAATAACGCAGGAATTAAGTTTGGCCTCATGGCCCTGGGCCTGGCCGCCTTAATCTCGCCAATGAGTGCCTCGGCACAGGTCGCATGCGAAACGTATACCGTAAAAGTGGGGGATACGCTCGCAACCATTTCAGAAACTGCTTATGGCTCCCGGGATTATCAGATCATTTTCAACGCAAACCGGAATGCCGTTGCCGGAAACCCGAACAATCTGACTCCCGGCACCGTTCTGAATCTGCCGTGTGCAGACGGTCGTCTGACAGCAACAACGCAGTTTAATGAGGTCGTCGAACGTGAAGAAGAAAAAGCCTCGAAAGTTCAAGCCCGGAACGTCTATGAACCGCCGATCCGTTTGCTGGCCGGCAACGATTGGGCGCCCTACACGGACGAAGGTCTTTCGGGTGGCGGTTTCCTGATGCGACTAACGACAACGGCCCTTCATCGCGCTGGTAACAAACGCGAATTCAATCAGGGCTGGGTGAACGACTTCAACTCGCACCTGTATACGCTGCTGCCCGCCGGGGCCTATGACATCGCCGTTGCCTGGGTCGTTCCCGACTGCGCAAAAAACCCGGATGCGATGGGCGAAGACAGCCTTTATCGCTGCAATGGATTTTACGCATCCCAACCATTGTATGAATCTGTCGTTGGGTACTTCACCCTGCCTGACAGCAAATACGCCAGCGCGACCTCAATCGAAGAACTGGAAGGCGCCGTCTTCTGCCGCATGGAAGGGTTCTTCACCAACGACCTCGAAGAAGCGGGCATGGTAGAGCCGAAAATCACGCTTGTCCGTCCCCGTACTCCGGAAGAGTGCATCGAAGCGGTCATGAATGGAACGGCCGACGCAACAGGCATGGCCATTCAGCAAGCCAACGGGGCGATCGCGACACTTGGTATGGAAAACGAAGTTGTTCAGAACGAGAACTTCACACACCTGTCCACGATCCGCCTGCTGGCGCATAAATCCAACCCGTACGGGCTGCAGTACATCTCGATGCTCAACAATGGCTTGAACGAGATGCGCAAGTCGGGTGAGTGGTACGATATCGTTTCCAGTTCGCTGGCCGAGTACAGCGCCCAGAACCTGGCTGCATCGAACTAATAGCCCCAAACTTCATGCACAGCGCTGTCCGGGCGCTGTGCATAGCCTCGGCACGGAGCCACGTTCAGTTTAGCTGCCTGCGCCCCGCCAAACTCACCTGAAATCAGCTAGCCGGCACCGCATCCGCAGGTTGTGCATAGTGATGCATATTCAGAAATGCCGCGCCTTCCGCCCCGGCGCGATAGCCGTGCGGCAGGTCTGCCGCAAAGCGCAATCCCTGCCCCGCCTGCAACGGAACCCAATCTCCGTCGCGCAAAATCTCCAGCGAGCCATTCAGCACAAAGACTTCCTCGGTGACGCCGACAGCATGGGCCGGGGACTCGTGGCTTTGGTTCGGTGCAAGGTCGACGTGAAACGTCTCGGCCGCCAAAGCGGGATCAAAGGGAAAGACGATCTTGACCTCAATACTGCCGGGAAAGGTCACAGTGCGAAAGACACCATTACTGGTCGTATCGCGCAAAGCTCCGGGTCCGATCAGGGCGCTCAGCGGCAGCTGGAACCCCTTGGCGATTTTCCACAGCGTCGCGATGGTCGGGCTGGATTCGCCACGCTCGATCTGGCCCAGCATGGCTTTGCTGACCCCGGTCATCTCGGCCACTTTGGACAGGCTCAGCCCCGAGGCCGCCCGCACATCGCGTAGTTTCAACGTAATTTCATCCGGTGCCATCTCGTCGTCTCTCGAATCCTCTTGTGCGTTATAGCGCACATGTGGTACGTGCGCTATAACGTACGCATCCCGCATATCGCAACCGGGGCAAAAGGGAAACAGCATCATGCCAATGTACCGATCCAGAACTTCAACCCATGGCCGCAACATGGCCGGTGCCCGCGGCCTGTGGCGCGCCACCGGTATGCAGGATGACGATTTCGGCAAGCCAATTATTGCCATCGTCAACTCGTTCACTCAGTTCGTGCCGGGTCACGTGCACCTGAAGGATCTGGGCCAGATGGTCGCGCGCGAAGTTGAGGCCGCAGGCGGTGTTGCAAAAGAGTTCAACACCATCGCCGTGGATGACGGTATCGCCATGGGCCACGACGGGATGCTGTATTCGCTGCCCTCGCGTGAGGTCATCGCGGATTCGGTTGAATACATGGTTAATGCGCACTGCGCTGATGCGATGGTGTGTATTTCGAACTGCGATAAGATCACTCCCGGCATGCTGATGGCCGCCATGCGCCTGAACATCCCTGCGATCTTCGTCTCTGGCGGCCCGATGGAAGCCGGCAAGATCGACATCGCGGATCTGGACGTCAAGAAGATCGACCTCGTGGATGCAATGGTTGCGGCAGCCAACGAAGACTTTACCGATGAGCAGGTCCAGCACATCGAGGAAAACGCCTGCCCGACCTGTGGGTCATGCTCGGGCATGTTCACTGCGAACTCGATGAACTGTCTGGCCGAGGCTCTGGGCCTGGCGCTGCCGGGCAACGGCTCGACTTTGGCGACACATGCCGACCGCAAGAACCTGTTCCTTGAGGCCGGGCGCCGGATCGTCGAAATCACCAAGCGGCATTATGACTTGGACGAAAAAGGCTTCCTGCCGCGCGAAATCGCCACCTTCGACGCGTTTGAAAACGCCATGAGCCTTGATATCGCCATGGGCGGATCGACCAACACCGTTCTGCACCTGCTGGCCATCGCGCATGAGGGCGAGGTGCATTTCACCATGTCCGACATGGATCGCCTCAGCCGCAAGGTGCCGTGCCTGTGCAAGGTCGCACCCAACACCGAGAATGTTCACATGGAAGACGTGCACCGCGCTGGTGGCATCTTCTCAATCCTTGGCGAGCTTAGCCGCGCCGGACTGCTGCACGAACATTGCAGCACCGTTCACTCGGCCACGATGGGCGAGGCGATCGCCAACTGGGACATCAAGATTGCAAATAACCCGGCGGCGCAGGAACTGTTCAAGGCGGCCCCCGGTGGCGTGCGCA
This sequence comes from Ruegeria sp. CE8, assembly GCF_056537465.1. Taxonomy (NCBI): domain Bacteria; kingdom Pseudomonadati; phylum Pseudomonadota; class Alphaproteobacteria; order Rhodobacterales; family Roseobacteraceae; genus Ruegeria; species Ruegeria sp. CE8. Next base: position 26,970 of record NZ_JBQFRP010000012.1, on the reverse strand, counting down.
CGACACAGGCATTCAGCCAGTCGAACCGCTATAAGGACCTCGACACCGACCGAGAAGGCGGCGTGATCCGGTCCAAGGAACACGCCTTCAGTCAGGATGGCGGTCTGGCGGTTCTGTTCGGCAACATCGCGCGCGACGGCTGCATCGTGAAAACCGCAGGCGTTGATCCCAACAGCCTGACGTTTACCGGGTCGGCCTATGTTTGCGAAAGCCAGGATCAGGCGGTCAACGATATCCTGACCGGCAAGGTCAAAGAAGGCGACGTGGTGGTGATCCGCTATGAAGGCCCGCGTGGTGGTCCGGGGATGCAGGAAATGCTGTATCCGACATCCTATCTGAAGTCCAAAGGTCTGGGCAAAGCCTGCGCGCTTTTGACCGACGGCCGGTTCTCGGGCGGCACATCGGGCCTGTCGATTGGCCACGTTTCGCCAGAAGCGGCAGAAGGTGGTGAAATCGGACTGGTGAAGCAGGGCGACAAGATCGAGATCGACATTCCAAACCGTACGATCCATCTGGCCGTGTCAGACGAAGAACTGGCCGCCCGTCGTGAAGAGCAGGACGAAAAGGGCTGGGCGCCCGTCGCGCCACGCAAGCGCAAGGTGTCCACGGCGCTCAAGGCCTATGCCAAACTGACGACCAGCGCCGCGAAAGGTGCGGTACGTCAAGTGTGACGAGGTGGTTTTCAAACAACCAAAACTGCAATAGCTTCAAAGGCCTCGCTAATTGGATTAGCGGGGTCTTTTTTTTTGCATTCAATGAAATCCACAGCTTAATCGGTGAGAAGAATGACATTCTGGCGCCCGCATAACGGTATCCGCGTCAAAGCTATCGGCTTGCATTGGCGTGAGGACAGGCTCCTCGCAGCAGAAGTTCCGGATGACAGCGGTCGCATCAAGGGTGTGCGCCCTTTAGGTGGATCAATTGAATTCGGCGAAACATGGCACGAAGCACTGAAACGTGAGTTCAAGGAAGAGCTTGATGTGACGGTTGAAATCAGTGGCCAACCGTTTGTGATCGAAAACATTTATCATCACGAAGGACACCAAGGCCATGAGGTCATCTTTGTGGCAGAGGTGTCAAGCGCCGAGCTTTTGGCCCGCCCTGACGATCCAATCTTATTCGCCGAGGATAATGGGATGCGTTGCACAGCTCGATGGTTCGATCTCGAAACGCTGGATGTCGGCGGTCCGGAACTCTACCCAACGGGCTTGAAAGAGCGTCTGCTCAACCGCTGACCGTCAGTTCAATCGCCCAGCTTGGCGTGAACCTCTTCCAGATCGATCTCTCCGATCGGCATCTTGTTGCCCGGGTTTTCAAAGTCGTATTTGAACAACTCGAAATCCTGTTTGTAGATTTCGTAGACGAGGTGCATCGACAGGTCGTCAAAATAGTCCTCGACCGGATGCGCTCGTTTTGGGCCGTGGCCTTCGGATTCGTTGAAGCGCGGGATTTCGGACAGGTTCACGGCATGAGGCGTTTGCAGCTGATCCAGTACGCCCTGCATTCCGTCGTTAAACTTCTCGGTCCAGAAAATCTGATCGTACCGCCCGCCATTCACGATAAAGGTCGAAACGTGCCCTGACATGGCTGACCAGTGAATATCCGGATCCATCGGGCGCCGCCACCGGATCGTATCGCGGGCAAACAGCAGAAACCGACGGAAGCTGGCGATCTGATCGAATTCACCCTTGCCGTCATCGCCTCCAACCTCGATCCCATAGTTGTAGATGAGCGTGGGCACCAGATTGCCCCGATACCGCTTGCCGTTGCGCTGAATGCCGCAGATCTTGTCGAAGAACGAGCTGAGGATCCGGGTGTATGGATTGCGCACACAAGTAAAGGCCAGCGACTTGTGATCCCGAACATTGCCCGAAATCGATGCCTGACTCGATCCGAACGCCCATTTGTGCATGCCGTCCTTCGCGTCGTGAATATCACCGTCAAAGAACTGTCCATGATCCGAATAAAACATAATCTGACCAATGGTCGAGCAGGCACATTTCGGCACAACACGGTAAACCATGCTTTCGCTTTCGGTCATCCATGTTCCGGGAAAACCCATATGCTGTGCCTCCTTTGCCGATCTGGTCTCAAAATGACGCGCCAGCATTTGAAACCAAAAAACCAAAAATATTCTGTTTATTCAATCGTTCATCCTCAGTATCACGGGTGGATACAGGCGGAAACGGAAAACAATGGGCTGAAATGGCAAGGATTGCCTACATATTGCTGTGTCATAAGGACCCCGACGCGATTATTGCGCAGGCCGAACAACTGACCGCCGCCGGGGATTGCATGGCGATCCACTTTGACGCGCGCGCCAGCATGGTTGCATTTGCGCGGATTCGCGAGGCTCTGAAAGACAATCCAAACGTTACCTTTGCAACTAAACGTATCAAATGTGGTTGGGGTGAGTGGTCGCTGGTTCAGGCCACACTTTACGCTGTGATAGCAGCCGTAGATGCGTTTCCCCGCGCCACCCATTTCTACATGGTGTCAGGGGATTGCATGCCGATCAAATCGGCGGAATACATCCATCGCTTTCTGGAAGAGACCGACAAGGACTTTGTCGAGAGCCACGATTTCCTGGAAAGCAACTGGATCAAGACCGGAATGGTCGAGGACCGGCTGGTCTATCGGCATTATTTCAACGAACGCACCCAAAGCAGACTGTTTTACACCTCGTACAACTTGCAGAAACGGTTCGGTCTGACGCGTGACATCCCGTCCGATATTCAGGTCATGATCGGCAGCCAATGGTGGCTTTTGCGCCGCAGGACCATTGAAATGATCCTGGACTTCCTGCAGCAGCGCCCTGATGTGACCCGTTTCTTCTCGACCACCTGGATTCCGGACGAAACCTTTTTTCAGACGCTGGTCCGTCACCTGATCCCGAAGAACGAGATTGAAAACCGAACGCCCACTTTTCTGATGTTCTCGGATTATGGCATGCCGGTGACCTTCTACAATGATCACTACGACATGCTGCTCGCGCAGGACTATCTGTTTGCGCGCAAGATCAGCCCCGAAGCGCATGAGTTGAAGGATCGTCTGGGCCAGATGTACGCAAGCGAGGACGGCACGTTTCATATCTCAAACGAAGGGCGCAACCTATATGGATTTTTGACCGGGCGCGGCCGTGTCGGGCGACGTCACACCCAGCGTTTCTGGGAAGCAAGCAATTCTCTGGGTGCAGAGCGTGACGTGTATCTGCTCGTGTGCAAAAAATGGCATGTCGCCAAGCGTCTGGTCGACCAGATTGTCTCGGAAACAGACATCCCTTGCGTCGAATACCTGTTCAATGAAGAGAACACCGTCCTGCCTGATCTGGGCGGCATCGAAACGTCCCTAGCCAAGCGCTCGCGTCACAGGCGCGCAGTGGTGCGCATGCTGTTTGAAAGCTTCGAATCTGACAAGCTGGTTTTCTGCGTCGACCCTTCCAGCCTCGATATTATTCAGGATTTCTGCTCGGTGCGGGCCCGCACCCATGTTCTGGAAATCGAATGCGAATACTCCGACGACTACCTGATCGGTCACGCCCGTCGCGTGGGGTTGGCTGGTGACAGCAGCCCAAGAGAGACCGTGGCCCGTCTTGTCCCGGCGTTGCGCAACTCTCTGCTCCATGAATCCGAACTGATCCGCGAAGCGGAATTCGACGGATACCTGCGTATCCGGGAAACCAACTCGCGGGCAGAAAATGAAGCGGCAATTGTCGAGTTTCTTGGGGTGTCACAGGACAAGGCGCAAGCAGTCATGCGCCTTGATTACCTGTTTTCGGACTGATCCGGCGGCGCGTCAGCAGCGCCGGATCATTGGCTCAGATGTCAAACTTGACGCCCTGCGCCAGAGGCAGTTCAGCAGAATAGTTCACCGTATTCGTCTGGCGGCGCATATAGGCCTTCCACGCGTCCGATCCGCTTTCGCGACCGCCGCCAGTTTCCTTTTCGCCACCGAATGCGCCACCGATCTCGGCACCTGAAGGCCCGATATTAACGTTGGCGATCCCGCAGTCCGATCCGGCCGCGGTCAGGAACTGTTCTGCCTCGCGCATGTTCAGGGTGAACACGCAGGAAGACAGACCCTGCGGCACGTCGTTTTGCAGCTCAAGGGCATCGTCGAAATCGTCGTAGCCCATGACGTAAAGGATCGGAGCAAAGGTCTCGGTCTTCACGACATCCGTCTGGCCGGGCATCTCGACGATGGCCGGTTCCATATAGACGCCGGCAGGCACGTTTTCAGTCACGCGATTGCCTCCGAACACGGTGCCGCCCTCGGCCTTCGCGGCCTCCAAAGCAGCGGTCATTGCCGCGCCCGATGCCTCATCCACCAACGGGCCGATCAGAGTACCCTCGGCCAGCGGGTTGCCGATGGGCAGACCGGCATAGGCTTTTTTCAGACGGCTCACCAGTTCCTCGCGGATCGAATTGTGCACGATCAGGCGGCGCAGCGTGGTACAACGCTGACCGGCCGTCCCAACGGCCGAGAACACGATCGCGCGCACTGCCATTTCCAGATCGGCCGAGGGTCCGACGATCATCGCGTTGTTGCCGCCCAGCTCCAGAATGCACTTGCCGAAGCGTTGTGCCACGATGGGTGCCACCGCACGGCCCATGCGGGTGGACCCGGTAGCCGAAATCACCGGAACGTCTTCGCTGGCAACCAGCGCTTCGCCCAGCGCGGCACCACCGATCAGCGTCTGCAGCAGACCTTCGGGCGCATCGCCGAACCGGGCCAGCGCGCGTTCAAAAATCTTCTGGCAGGCCATCGCGGTCAACGGGGTTTTTTCGGACGGTTTCCAGATCACCGGATCACCGCAGACCAGCGCCAGCGCTGCGTTCCACGACCAGACAGCGACGGGGAAGTTAAAGGCCGAGATCACGCCGACCGGGCCTGCGGGGTGCCAGGTTTCCATCATCCTGTGGCCGGGACGTTCCGATGCAATGGTCAGACCGTACAGCTGGCGTGAAAGTCCAACGGCGAAATCGCAGATGTCGATCATCTCCTGCACTTCGCCAAGGCCTTCCGAGGTGATCTTGCCCGCCTCCCAGCTGACCAGCGCACCCAGATCGTCTTTTGCCGCGCGCAGTTCCTCACCCAACAGGCGGATCAATTCACCCCGACGCGGGGCGGGGACAACGCGCCATGCTTTGAACGCTGCCTTTGCGTTGGCAAAGATCGCGCCCATCTCGGACACCGGCGTCTCAGGCACTTCTGCCAACAGACTGCCGTCAATCGGAGAGGTCACCTTGAGCGTTCCGCCCGTCAGTTCCGCCTCTGTCAGGTCCAGATTTGCGAGTGTGGTTTGCGCATTCATCACGATGTCTTTCATATCTCACGCCGCCTTGTTCTGTTCGGTTACGTCACCGGCGCGATAGAGCCGGCCAAATTCAGTGTTGAGGAAATCGGCAAGCTTCACCTGCTCTTGCCGGACAAACCCTTTCGTGGGCAGGGCACTTGTCCGCATCAGATCGACAACGCCCAGAACGCCTGCAGCGGTGGTGACCTGAATGGCGCTCCAGACCTGTCCGTTGATGGTGCGGGCAAAGCTTTTGTTGATCAGGGATTTCTCGCGCAGCGTTCCGTCGATCATGCCTTTGGCCGTGCAATAGACCAGAACCACATCCTGATCCGTGCGCGGCAGCGCGGTTTCAAAAATGTCCTTCAGCAGGTCGCGGCGGCGTTCCAGCCCTAGATCCTTGAGCAACAGTTTCAGGATGTCGCAATGGCCGGGATAGCGGATCGAGCGGTAGGACACCGCCCGCGCTTTGCCATCCAGCGTTTCAGGCAGCGTGCCCAGCCCGCCCGAGGTATTGAAGCATTCATACTCCACACCGTCATGACCCAGCACTTCGTAATCTTCCAACGGCGCGGTCTTGACGCGCTTGCCATTTACGATGGCGTCGCAGGGATTGCAGTACTCATTGATCAAGCCATCCGTTGACCACGTCAGGTTGTATTTCAACGCATTGGTCGGATAGAGCGGCAGCGCGCCCACCCGCATATGCAGACTGTCCAGTTCATCGAACTCTGCCGCCAGCGAAGCGCCCGCGATACCGACAAAGCCCGGAGCCAGCCCGCATTGCGGCATGAACGCCGTATCACTGTCTTTCGCCAGTTCACGTACGGCGTTGGTGGCCGCAACATCCTCGGTCAGGTCAAAGTAATGGGCACCTGCAGTCTTGGCCGCCTTTGCGATGTTTGGCGTCAAAAAGAACGGGGCCGCCGAGATAACGGCGTCAAATCCCGCCAACCCTTCGGCCAGTTGAGCATCGTCATCAACATCAATTTGCCGGGTCGAGATTCCCTGCCGGTTCAATGCTGACAGCGCAGCCAAATCCCGGTCGGCCACTGTGACCGAATAGTTGGACGATGATTGCAGCAGGGTGGCGATCATCTGACCGATCTTGCCTGCTCCGATGACACAAATATTCCAGCTCAAACCGCGCCTCCTCTTTCGGGTTTATTAAAGTATGAGGCCGCATCTGTTCGAAATGCAGGGGTAATCTTGACGAAACAGCGGGTGAGTTTGTCATTTTAACGGCGTTTTCGACATTTTGCCAAACCTGCACACGAAACGCCGCATTCGCCAAATCGATAGGATACCCGACCAACCCTTGGTTGCAACTCGGTTGGACAAATCAACAACGCCAGTGATTTTTATATTCAAATATTATACGCTGCAGTGAATTGGGCCGTATTGTTCGCACAAATTGCTGCAGACAATCGACCCGCCCAGCGCATGAGTTCACGTCGGGCCGGTCTTGTTATTCTGATTGACCGGTGGGTGCCTGACACCAGAAACAAGTTTCAGCGTTGGTTCTTTGACGACTTTCACGGCGAAGCTCAGAGGGGGGACAAGGCGTGCCTAAAGATCCAATTGATAGCTCAATTCCATTCGACCCAACCCAGGAAGACCTGAAACTGATAATCGAGGTGCTGCCGGCAGGGGACCCTTCGCTTATCCAAACACATTTCGAGTTTTTTGAAGTCTCCGAAGAAACGGTACTGCCTTCGAAGGGCATGTTTGTCGTTCTTGGTGGCGTGGTCCAGTTGCGGCAGAATGAAACCGTTCTGGCAACCGCAGATACCGGGGATTATTTTTACGAAGAACATCTGGAAATCTATGACATACCCGTCAGCCTCGAGGCGCTTGCAACACCCGGCACCCGGCTGGCCTACCTCTCCAGAAGCCGCTGGTCGGAGATCCCGAAAAAGCTCAGAGAAGCCTGTTACGACACGCTGTTCGGCGATCTGGTCAGTGTTCACATGCAGAACTTTCAGCAACCGATCAATTGCTGCAGCGTGACTGCGGCGGCGCTCAGCATGTCGGCGCTTGGCTTCAGTTGCGAGGTCAACGACATCTTCCGCGAATGCGGTCTGCCGACGTCGTTTGTGGTCAATGACGGGATTTCGCTGGGTGAGCTTTTCGACGTCGCCTGCACCTTCATCCACTCGCAGGGACTGCGCGATGTCGTTCAGGTGCAGGCGTATTTCATGGATGAGACTACGACATCCGTAGACCTGTTGCTTGAGGCAATCGACGAATCTAACCGGCTGGGAGGGGACAACGACATCCTCGTCGCGAATTTCCAGGTTGGCGTGGCGCATGGCAAAGACAACATGCCAGGCGGTCATTTTGCGATCATCGCAAAGTGCAATCCCAGCACGGGTCTGGTGCATATGATGGATGTCCACCCTGAGAAATACGGCAAGCTGTGGGTCACCACCATCGATCGCCTGTGGGCCGGGATGTCCGATCGCGACGGAACCTCGATGCGATCGCGGGGCATCCTGCGGTTCTCGGCGCGGGAGGCGGTCAAAACCCACCTGCAAACGCTACAACAAGATTGCAACTATGTCGACAGCACGCTCTATCTGGCCAAGGACCCCAAAAAGAGGCGCAATCTGTTCCGGCGTGCCAGCCCAAATATGAACTCGATGGGCGTTCTTGCCGAAAGCCTTGCCATTCTTGGCGATGACAACGTCGACGAAGACAAGTTGCTAATGGCGACGCAGGTTGATCTGACAGATGCGCTCAGCCGCGTCTCCACAGCCAGGGAAATGCACGCGATGGCGCAGCGGTATCTTATTCAGGAACCGGACGTCGATCTGGGCAGCGCTTTCCGCAGTTTTGACGAGCGTCCGGACAAAAGCGTCCAAGCGCCCGAAGACTGGTTCCGCGATCAGTTGCACAGCCTGAATGAACATGATGGCCGCCACCTGATGATCAACATCGACTTCAACAAGGTTCTGGGGTCCAAAGTCATTCGTCCCCCGGCGAATGCATATCGGGAAACGGCCCTGCTTGAGGAGTTCTGGTGTCTTTGCATCGCCTATGATGACGAGACTGAGTTGGTGACCGTCGTCGACATGAGCCCGGCAACCTCGCAGGTCTGGCAGGCGCCGCGCGGGCATATCTTCCGCGGTCTTCGCGATCTGAAAGACCCCGCGCTTTTGGTCATCGAAGAACAGGAACCACCCGAAGACCCCAGCGACGTGGTCCGCATTACCAAAAAGCATCCCCTCGTGTTGTTCTATGCGGACGAAGACCCGTGGTCCTACATGTTGCGGAGTATCCTGGCCAATATCGGCATCACCGAGATCAAATTGATCGATGTCGAGGGACACGGGGCCAATGTCATGAAAATGCGGCGGCAACTGATTTCGATGACCGGCAAGGAAACCGTCCCGTATCTGTTTTTCCAGGGTGAGTGCCTGGGCAGGAGACAAGACATTGTCGACAGAATCCTAAAAGGTCAGTTTCAAAAGGACGTAAAAGAGGCCGGATTGCCGGTCTTGCTGCGCCACGAGTCCCCGAGCCTGGACAAGAACATCTTTGGCTATCCGAAGGGTGGATTGACAGATGCGCCCTGCGAAAAGCGCAATGTCCTTCTGTGCGCCTGCGGGTCCTCTGCCGCAGACAAGGTGCCGCAACTGGTGAAGAAGATCACCGCAGCTGGCCACAACGTGAAACTCATCCCGTCAGTTTCGGCCGAGAAGTTCTTTCGCGATATCGAGATTGAGAAGGGTGTTGAGATCGAACGCGGTTATGAGCCCGAGAAGGTCGAGGATTACATCTCGCACAACGACTATTACCGCGACGATGACGAATGGAATTTCCGTTATACCCAGTTCGGAATGCCCCTACGCGCCTCGCATCTTGCCCTCTGTGACTGGGCCGATTGCGTGATCGTCGCGCCGGTGACCTGCAACACGATGGGCAAGATCGCCAACGGAATTGCCGACAACCTGCTGACCTCGGTCTTTGTCGCGTGGCAGTACCGGAACAAGCCCGCGATCCTCTGCCCGGCGTGCAACACCAACATGTGGAACAACGTCACCACCCAGCGGAATGTCGAAAAGTTGCGGGACCTTGGCGTTGACCTTGTGGGGCCGCGCAAGGGGCGGCTGTCAAACGGCATGATGGGGATCGGCATGATGGCGACCCCGGATCAGATCATGGACGTTCTGGAAGAGGCCTTCGAAGAACTGGCCGATCAGGAACACAACATCTGCAAATGGGCGCAAGAGGCCGCCGCGTCGGACGAGTTCGCACAATGGAGCCGCGTGTTTGAAGCAATCGACAATGGAATGGCCGGGATCGACATCGTGGACGATCAGAACGGAGACACGCTGCTCCACTACGCGGCAGGCGGTGAAGGCGAGGTACATGAGAACGGCAAGAACCTCGGGAAACCCGATCTGGCGGCGGCGCAAGAGCTGATAAAGCGGGGCATCAACGTCAACGCCACCAATGATCACGGCTTTACCAGCCTGCATGTGGCGGTGATGAACAACTCGGTCGACATGGTCAAAACCCTGCTTGGCGCCGATGGGATCGACGCGAGCGCGTGCATCCATTTCCTGCTGAACCCCCAAAACGCCAAGGACGTCAGAGAAGCCAACGTCTCGGAAGAGATACTGACGATGTTAGAAGACTGGGCCGACACGCACACACTGACGGAACTTGAGGAAGAGGATGAAACTTGTCTGCTCGAAGACCGAGAACGTACTTATCTCTACTTCACTTACGGCTCGCTGAAGAAAGGCTTTCCAAACCACGAGGCCCATGCCGAAGTTCTGGACGACTTTGTGGGTGAAGCCGTAACCCGGCAGCGGATGCCGCTGGTCGTGCCGCATGAGCCGCATTGCGACAATCCGAACTGTGGCTACCTGCACCGAATGGCCACGCTGATTGATCAGAAAGGGCGAGGTAAACCGATCCGTGGAGAGGTGTATCGGGTAACGTCATCGGGGCTGAAAGAACTGGATAAGCTGGAAGGCTACCATGGCCCCGGATCGCCCGAGAACGTCTATGTCCGCAAGCGAATCAATGTGATGATCAACGGTGTGAAAAAGCCCGCCTATGCCTATGTGATCGCGCATCCCACCAAATATCTGGATCAATGGGAGCAGGGTACCTCGGGGATTGTTGCGGAATACACACTGGACATGGCAACAGGCACACCCAAGCCTGGATTTCAACCGCCTGCCTCGTCGTGACGCTGTATCGCAACCTCATCCTCGGGGTCTTCCTTGAGGCTGAGGTTGTAGGCCGTGATGATCACCATGCACAAAAGGACAAAAGGCCAGAACGCGGCCTTGGGGAGCAGGTTGTCCTTGTAGTGGATGAACCACAAGGACGGCACGGCCTCGGCGGCAAAGAAATAGGTGTTCACCGACACGGCCAGCAGCAGGAAGTACATCAGGAAAAAGAACGACTCCATGTAAATCACCGGTGATCCGGCAAACCCCTCGCGCAGCTGTACGTGCGCCAGCAGTATCACGAAGAACAGGACCGAGCAGGTGCCGATGACGGTCGAGGTGCTGAAATCGTGCCGTTCCACCAGATTGGGTCGGCGCGTCACGGTCATGACAGCCCCGAACAGCAGCATCGTCACCACGATCAGCGGGATCATGTGGACGATGAAAGCGTTCGCAAAGTTCCGCTTGATGACAAAATTATAGTGCAGCTCGGGCAGGTTGGTCTGATATTCATTCTGACCTATGCCCAGGGTGGTATCCAGATCGGACTGGCGATAATCGAAATAGGTGTTTTCGCGGTCCCATGTACCCATGACGATGCGGTTGTCGATGCCAAAAATGTCGTTCGGCCCAGTGGCCGGATAGGCCGAAAAGTCCGGTATTAGAGCCACATCAATCTCAAACTGACCCGGCCAGAACCGAACCCAGACGGTTTTGTGGTCGAACGGATAGCTGGTGTAGTCAAAGGACTGACGTAGGGTCTGTTCAAAGTACCAGCCGATCAATTCGGAACCGTCCTGATCTATCCGATAGGCCTCGTCGATCAGACCGTTCGCCGCGTCCGCGGCTTCGGGCAGAATGAACCCCACTTCCCCTTCGTCCGGCTTTATGGCGTCATGCACACCGTCTTCGTAATGTTGCCAGATGTAACCGCTGATGTGGACATCGCTGGCCCCGGTGAAGCTGAAGGATTTGATGAAGATACCCGTTCTGACCTGATACGCCGGAACGCGGGGCAACTCCTGTAGATACGCATCGACCGCGGTCTGATCCGGCAGTTGTGTCGGGTCTTCTTCGAAATGGTTCAGGTCGCTCCAGAGTTTGATCAGAAGAATGGTCAGACCCAGTGTGACGACACCCGAAATCAGCCAGACTTTCTTTTCGATGCTCATTCAGCTCCTCGCCTGCCAGTCCAGCCGCCCGATCAGCGACTGTGTGATGTCGAGGTCCTGAAACCTGGAATTTAATTCTTCAAACCCCTCATGCGCTGCCAGCGGAATGCCCCAGGCCCCACATTCGGCCAGTGTTCGAGCCTGTTGTATCGACAGATCAACCATCGGAAGGGGTTCATCCGCGGTGAACGCCGCCAGTGCATCCGCATAGCGCGTGGCTTCATCCCATTCCTGTCGCGCCAGCATAACGGCGCTGGCATCCGTGTAGAAGTGCAGATGGCTGTGGCCGACACAGCCTTCGGCGATGATCTCTTCGCCAAGCTTGAGGTGGCGGACCTGCGCTTCGGCATCTTCTTCCGCCATGGCAAGCGCCGACAACGCCTTGGGCCCTACGAAGTTTCGCCCGTGCTCAAGGGCGATTTCCACCGCGCGGCGCCCAGTTTCCCGCGCCTGCTCCAGTTGTCCGACATAAACCTGTGTGCGGGCCAGATGCTCCAACGCCTGCGCCTCAAGCCGTTTGGCGCCAACGCGGTTCGCGATTTCTGCCGAGAGCGTAAAGGCGTCCAGCGCCTGATCCAGTTCCCCCAGAAAGGTATGCGCCACACCCAGACAGGTCTGCGCCACACATTCCGGAACAAAGGCAAAATATTTCTGAGACACCTCGATGGCTTCCTGCGCGTCCACCTTGCCCTGTGCCACATCCCCCGTATAGCTGCGCGCCACGCTCAGATTGTGCAGGTTCGCGGCCAGATCGCGAACCAAACCCTTTTCCCGCGCCCGTTCGACTGCCTGTGTGTAGAAAACCGTTGCCGTCTGCATCGTGGCGTTCATGAAATTGGCATCGCCAAATCCGCTCAGCGCCCCGACCTCCAGGCGTGCCGATTCCAGCATTCTAGCCAGTGTTAGAGCCTTTTCATTGCTCTCCAGCGCTTTCTGGACCTGCCCCAATGGGAAATACACGTTGCCGCGTACATAGTTGATCTGCGCGATGTCTCGGTCGGATCCACAGCGCTCGGCGGCGGCCTCGGCGATGTCAAGGCTTTCCAGCGCTTCCTGATAGAGACTGGCCTGGCGCGCGGCCTGCGCCAACCCGATATGCGCCCTGCAAACCTGCTCGTTCGTGTCGGCCAGTTCGGCGGCTTCCTTGAACTCGCGTAACGCTTCATCCGACAAGCCTTGCAACCGGTGCGTTTCACCTCGGGCGCAGAGCAGATCAAAGCGCACGCCGGCGGGCGCGGGCAGCTCCAGCGCCCGTTCGATCAGCGGGCTCGCGTCGTCAAATTGGAAGGCCAGGATCAATTTGTCGGCAGCCTCCAGATAGGCTTGGGCCGCATTGGTCGCGCCCGCACGGTCCAGATGTTGCGCCCGCAGTGTGGCATCGCGTTCTTCGAACCATTTCGCCGCCTGACGGTGCAATCGCGCGCGTTCGGATTTCACCAGCGTTGCATATGACCCATCGCGGATCAGAGCATGCGCAAACATCAGATCTGCCCCAGCCTCACGGATCAGGGCCGAGCGGATCAGGGTCGAGGTGTCCAGATGCCCCTCACCCAAAACAAAGTTCAGAACCTCGGGCGAGAACCTTTGTCCAAGGACCGACGCCGCCTGAATCGCCGCCCGACTGGCCCGATCCAACGAGTCCAGACGTGACTGAACAATGCCCTGAATGCTGCCCGGAACGGATTCCTGTTTCAGCACGTCGATATTGCGCAGCAGCTGTTCCAGAAACAACGGATTACCCCCCGCGCGTTTCACGCAGGTATCCAGAAGCTCGGGATCAATCCCGGTGAATTCCTCGACCAGCTTGCGGGCCTGTTCATCCCCCATCGGTGCCAGTTCCAGTTTGGAAATCAGCGCCCCATCTGTGGCCGATTGCCATTCGCGGTTGATCGGATCGCCTTCCACCCGGCTGGTCATCATCAGAACACAAGGCAGATCACGCGTCATCGCCGCGATATGCGCGCAGGACGTCAGGATCTCTGGTGCGGCCCAGTGGATGTCTTCGATCTGGATCAGCAACGGCGCCTCGTCACTGCGGGCTGCGATCAACTCGTCAATGACCTGACGCCGCCCCCGCAAACGGGTTGCGTTGTCCATCACCGCATAGACCTCGGCCAAACCGGGGTCCTGCTCCAACTCCAGCAAGGCGTTCAAATGCGTAGCGTTGGCTGGCGAGACCCAACCCTTTCTGATTGCGTCCTCCGCCGCTGCGGCGCTCATTGTGGGGTTATCCGACGGTTCCAGTCCCAGGATACTGCGCGTCACCGATTGGATGGCCGAGTGCCCCTCGCGCGCGCCGAAATCCATAACGACGCCATTGTGGATCGAGTAAGACAGGCTGTCGGCCAGCTCGGCCACTTGTTCGGACAGGTGCGTCTTGCCGATGCCGGGTTCGCCCAGAATGATGTGGACTTCGCCCTTACCATGCCGCTGGCACCGGTCGAAGGTCGCCGAGAACAAGGACAGTTCGCGTTCGCGGCCTACAAAGCGATGCCGGCGCGACCGGATGTTACGCGCCATACGGTCCAGCCGCCATAGCTCGACCGGGTCATTCAGCCCCTTGATTGCCTTTTCGCCCATGGACTCACCGACAAAAAGCGGCCCTAACGCACGCTGAATGTCATGTGACACCAAAGTTTCGCCCGGTACTGCCATCTCGGTAATGCGCGAGGCCAGATTCACACCGTCACCGGTTACGGTGTATTCCGTATGCGCCTGACTGCCCGTCGTGCTGGCGATAACTTGTCCCGAGGCAATCCCGATATGGCAGGACAGCGGAGGGTTCAGGCTGGGCAAGATTGCGTGGATTTCCAGAGCGGCCCGCGCGGCCCTTTCGGTATCGTTTGTATGCGAAATAGGCGCGCCAAAAACCGCCATGACAGCATCGCCGATATGCTTGTCGATTCGACCGCCGTATTTCTCGACCACGTGGTCCACCTTGGCGAAGAAAGCGTTGAGCAGCGCATGCATGTCCTCGGCATCCAACTCGCTGGTCAAACGAGTGAACCCCGTCAGGTCGGCAAACATGACGGTCACCTGCCGTTTCGCAGGCTCCAGCGGCGCGTCCGGTTCATAGGGCTGAACGGTTTCGACCGCCTCAAGCTCGGCAATCGCGCGCAGCAACCTTCGGCGGTCGCCGACGGCAGTTACTCCGATTTCGGTCAGATCTTCACCCGTCAGATCGGGCAAAATTCCAAAATCAATTTTGTTATCCAAAAAGGCTTGCGCGTAGTCAGATAATCCAAGTGCGCTTAGCCAGTCCCTAAGGTCCTGAGACATTTCGCCCCTCTGAAGTCCCCAACTCCAAAGACAGACGTAGCACAACAGACCCGCATGAGTCTGCAAAGTTTGAATATTTTAATGTTTATGCACACCCAATTGCCCGTTTGGCGGGCAATCGGGCTAATAATTTCAGGCCTCGGCCTCCAATCCGTCGGTCGACAGATCGTCCAGTTTCGGCATCAGCCGCAGCAGTTCCGCCGCATATTCGGTTTGCGGGTTGGCAAACAGCGCGTTGGTCTCTTGCAGTTCGAC
Organism: Ruegeria sp. CE8; assembly: GCF_056537465.1. Lineage (NCBI taxonomy): Bacteria > Pseudomonadati > Pseudomonadota > Alphaproteobacteria > Rhodobacterales > Roseobacteraceae > Ruegeria > Ruegeria sp. CE8. The sequence continues at coordinate 11,779 of NZ_JBQFRP010000012.1, read as the reverse complement.
CACCTTGCCCTGTTTCATCACGGCCACCCGGTCGCACATCTGACGCACCACCGGCAGGTCGTGGCTGATGAACAGCAAGGTCAGGCCCAGATGTTCCTGCAAATCTTTCAGGATGTTCAGGATCTGCGCCTGAATGGACACGTCCAGCGCACTGGTCGGCTCATCACAGATCAGGAAGCGCGGCTGTGTCGCCAATGCGCGGGCAATAGAAATCCGCTGCCGCTGACCGCCGGAGAACTCGTGTGGATATTTCAGCCCGGCCTCGTGGCCCAGACCGACCTGATCCAGCAATTCGTCGACACGGCGCTTGATGTCAGCCCCGTCCATCAGTTTGTGATGGCGGATCGGCTCGGCCACGATATCGTCCACCCGCATACGAGGGTTCAGCGACGAATACGGGTCCTGGAAGATCATCTGGATGTTTTTACGATAGGCATCCAGCGCGGCCTTGTTTGTCAGGTCGCTGACCACCTGTCCCTGAAACGAGATCGTGCCGCCGTCAACGGGATACAGCCCCGCGATCATCCGTGCGACGGTCGACTTGCCCGAGCCGGACTCGCCTACAACACCGAATACTTCACCTGCACGGATGTCGAAGCTCACGTCGTCAACGGCAGTGAAATAGGCGCGATCCCACGGCAGCAGACCTTTGCGCTGCAGGAACTTCTTGGTCAGGTTGCGGATTTCGAACACCGGTTTGCTGGCGTCATTGTCCACTTTTGGCCAGTGGCGCGCCATGTCTTCGATCGCGAAACGGGTTTCACGCCCGCCATAGCTGATCTGTGGAAAACGGTGCAGTTTCAGCGTCGGGCGCGGCACAGCGGCGATCAGTGACTTGGTGTATTCGTGGCTGGGCTGGCCCATCACTTGCGAGGTCGGGCCGGTTTCAACCACCTTGCCCGCATACATTACCGTCACCTTGTCCGTCGTATCCGCGATCACACCCATATCGTGGGTGATCAGGATAACGCCAACCTGACGCTCCTGCGCCAGTTCCTTGATCAGGTCCAGAATCTGCGCCTGAACGGACACGTCCAGCGCCGTTGTCGGTTCGTCCGCGATGATCACATCCGGTTCGGTGCACAGTGCCAGCGCGATCACAACACGCTGCCGCATCCCGCCCGAGAACTGGTGCGGGTACTGATCCAGTCGCGTGTCCGGATCCGGGATACCAACCCTGTCGATCAGATCGCGCGCGCGTTGGTTCGCCTCAGCATCGGTTCCACCCAAATGGGCCTGGATCGTCTCAACCAGTTGCTCGCGCACAGTGAACAACGGGTTCAGCGAGGTCAGCGGATCCTGAAAGATCATCGAGATCTTCTTGCCGCGCAGGCTGCGCATCGCGTCGGCGTCCAGACCGCTGATCTGGTCGCCGCTCAGCTTGATGGTGCCGCTTGCTATCCGGCCGGGCCGGTCCAGCAGACCCATGATAGCTGCACCGATGGTGGATTTACCCGCACCGGATTCACCCACCAGACCGTGGATTTCACCCGGCTCAACGGACAGGTCCACATGGTCCACGGCGGTGAACAGTTGGCGGCGCGTCGGGAATTCGACCGTCAGGTCATTGATCGTCAGAAGGCTCATGTAATCACCGCAGCTTGGGGTTCAGCGCATCGCGCAGCCAGTCGCCCAGCAGGTTGACCGAAAGGGCCAACGCCAGAAGGGTGCAGGCCGGGAAGAACAGGATCCACCACTCACCCGAGAATAGGAAACCCTGCCCGATGCGGATCAGTGTCCCCAGCGACGGTTGCGTCGGAGGCGCCCCCACACCCAGAAAGCTGAGCGTTGCCTCGGCTATAATCGCCAGCGCCAGCGAGATCGTGGCGATCACCAGAACCGGGCTGAGGACGTTGGGCAGGATGTGGCGGAACATGATCGGGAAGGAACCCCTTCCGATCAGGCGTGCGGCCTGAACGTATTCTTTGTTCTTTTCCACCAGCGCGGCACCGCGCACGACCCGGGCGAACTGCACCCAGTCGGACAACGCGATCGCGATGATCAGAACATAAATCGCCATCTCGTTCCGGTATTCCGGGGGTGTCACACCCTTGGCGATACCAAAGATCAGCATCGCCACCAGAATTGCCGGGAAGGTCAGCTGTACATCCGCAATCCGCATGATCAGCGTCTCGATCCAACCACCAAAATAGGCGGCGATCAGACCCAGAACCACGCCGATGATCATCGCGAGAAGCACAGCCGACACGCCCACGAACAACGAGATGCGCATGCCATACAAGATGGTCGAGAGCACATCGCGCCCCTGATCGTCTGTGCCCAGCAGGAAGGTCTCTTGCGTAAAGGCGTTGGGCGTTCCCGGCGGTGTAAAGCCGTTCATCAGGTTCAGAGACCCAGGGTCGAACGGGTTATACGGAGCCAGAACGGGCGCGAAAATCGCCGCCAGAACAAGGATCAGCACCACCAGCGAGGCGATCATGGCAACCGGTGAATGCCGGAAGGACCATGCAAAGTCGCTGTCCCAGAATTTGGCAAAGCGCGACTTGGCGGGGGCTTTGGGGGTTTCGATAGTATCGGTCATGTGGCCCTCGCGTCGACACGCAGGCGCGGGTCAATGGCATAGTAAAGAAGATCCACGATCAGGTTGATCGTAACGAACATGACCGAAATCAGCATCAGATAAGCGGCCATGACGGGGATATCGACGAACTGGATCGCGTTGATGAACAGCAGGCCAACGCCCGGCCACTGGAACACCGTCTCGGTGATGATGGCGAAAGCGATGATCGAGCCCAGCTGCAATCCGGTGATGGTAATTACGGGAACCAGAGTGTTCTTCAGCGCGTGGCGGAAGTTGATCACTCGGTCCGACAACCCGCGGGCGCGGGCAAAACGGACATAATCGGCACGCATCACCTCAAGCATTTCCGACCGGACAAGGCGCATGATCAGCGTCATCTGATACAGACCCAGCGTGATCGCGGGCAGGATCAGCGCCTTGAGGCCCGAAGCCGTCAGGAAGCCGGTGGACCAGCCGCCAATCATAACGGTTTCGCCCCTCCCAAAGCTGGGTAAGAGGTCTAATTCAACCGAGAAGATGTAGATAAGTAAGATCCCGATCAGGAAGGTGGGCAGGGACACCCCGATCAGGGACACGGTCATGATAACATTCGCAGCGATCCCTTGTCGTCGGATGGCGGTGAACACGCCCAGAGCGATCCCCAGTGTGATGGCCAGAAAGCCCGAGACAAAGGCCAGTTCCAGCGTCGCGGGCGCCCGTTCGGCGATGATGGTCGAGACCGGTCGTCCCTGACGGTAAGACACACCAAAATTGCCTTGCACGGCCCCTTTAAGGAACTTGTAGTACTGAACCGGAAATGGCTGATCCAGCCCCAGCTCAGTCCGCAGCCGGTCGATATCGGCTTGCGTACGCTCCTGACCCAGCATGTTGTCGATCGGGTCGCCAACAAACCGGAACATAGAAAATGCAACCAGACCCACGACCAGCAGTACGATCACGGATTGGAACATCCTTCGGACGATATATGCGAACATTCACTTTCCCCATTGATCCGCTTCTCTATGCATGGGTTAACCAAATGGTCAAGGTATCGCTAACGGATGGTATCATAGCGATCCTTTTTCCTTGCGTTATTGGTTGTGCACGTTGTGCGGCGCAGATTGGCGCTGCCGCGCCAGACCGCGCCAATCCCACGTTTAAGCGACTTCAGTTCACCGTCACCCAGCGCAGCAGGAAGAAGTTATCGGGGCGCTGCGTCAGCTCGATGTTGCTGCGTGTGCCCCAGACCAGAGGTTGCACGTACATCGGCACATAGACCTGTTCGTCCTGAATGATTTGGGCCACCTCATCCAACATGGCCTGACGTTTGGTCTGGTCCAGCTCGGATTGGATGGCTGGCAACAGCTCGTCCACACGCGCGTTCGAGAAACCACCAAAGTTCCAGCTTCCCAGTTTTTTCTCTTCGTTCGGAGTTGCAACAAGGAACCGGACCGGGTGCTCGGCATCAAAGGTACCCGGGCTCCAACCCAGCAGGTACATGTCATAGTTGTCCTCGCGCAGTTCCGGCCAGTAGTTGCGCACGGGCATCGCTTCCAGCTCCGCCGTGATCCCGATCTGGGCCAGCATGCTGACGACAGCCTGGCAGACGGCTTCGTCATTCAGATAGCGGTCGTTGGGGCATTTCAGCCCGAACGAAAACCCGTCGGCGTATCCCGCCTCGGCCAACAGGGCCTTGGCAGCCTCGACATCAAATGCCGGACGTTCGGCCTTCGCCTCGGAGTAACCGCTCATCGCCGGGCTGACCAACTGCGATGCGGCTTCTGCGTTTCCACGCATAATCGTAGCCAGAATGGCATCCACATTCACCGCCTGCGCGACAGCCTTTCGCACGCGCGGGTCGCGGAACGGGTTGGGCTGGCCTGCATCGTCGGTATACTTCAGCGTCTCGGCCTGATGATCAAAGCCCAGCATGATCACGCGGGCCTCGATCCCCTGAATGACCTCGACATCGCCGTTTTCCTTGAGGCGCGCGACGTCCTGGATTGGCACCGGGTTGATCATGTCCACGTCGCCCGACAACAGCGCTGCCACGGCGGTCGCCGGGTTCTGAATCGGGTTGAATTCAGCCCGGGTGATATTGTGTTCGACCTCGCCCCACCAATCTTCATGCGGTTCCAGCACGGTTTTCAGACCCGGCTCACGCTCGGTGACCTTGAATGCGCCGGTGCCATTGGCATTGATGGTCGCATAGTTTCCGGCCTCTTTGTCCGGAACGGCAGCATCATTCGCCTCGGTCCAGCCCTGGTCCATGATCATCCAGTTTGCAATAGACGACGGAAACAGCGGGTTCGGTGCGGTCATCATGAAATCGACGGTATAGTCGTCGACCACGATCACGTCGCTAACAGGCGCAAACCAACTGCGTGTATCTGCGGCCTCACCAGAGGCACGTTGATAACTGAACAGAACATCCTGCGCGTCAAAGGTGCTGCCGTCATGAAAGGTCACGCCCTCACGCAGCTTGAAGCGCCATCCTTCGCCTTCACCGATCGGCTCCCAGCTGACCGCCAAAGCGGGTTGGACGCTCATGTCCTTATCGCGGCGAACCAGGCCTTCGTAGACATTGTTGAGGAACCCCAGAACCGGGGCCGAGTTGACCGCGTGCGGGTCCATGGTTTGCGGGTCGGTGGTCGAGGCCCATTTGAAATCTGCGGCATGGACACCGGTGGCAGCCAGCATAGCCAGGCCAATGGCACTGTTCCTGAGGATCATCGCGAAGTCTCCCTGTTTATTGCCTGAGTGTTCTAGGTTTTTGGCAAAGGCGCAAGGAAATCTCAGACGGCAACCATCAACTCCGGGCTCAGTCTGACGGATCGGGGATTGAGCGTCCAAAACAAAACAGGGCGCGAAAACCGCGCCCTGCCAAATCATTATCGTGATTGTCTTAGTTCATAGTGAAGTATTTGATCTTCGGCGAATCTTCCGGCTCAACCACGGTGCCGACATTCGACTTCATGCCCCAGTTCAGAACCTGGTGATGGATCGGGATGTAAAGCTGCTCATCCTGAACGACCTGCCAGATTTCGGCAATCTGCTTGTCACGCTCGGGCAGGTTGGTCTCGGACGCCAGTCCCTGGATTTTCGCATCCAGTTCCGGGTTGCTGTAGCGCGTGCCGTTCCACGAACCGTACTTCTCGCCCTTGGTGTGCGCCAGGAAGTTGAAGATGTATTCCGAGTCATATGTCGGAACACCCCAACCCAGCATGTAGAAGTCGGTCTCCAGGTTGTTGATCAGTGGGAAGTGCTGCGCCTTGGGTTTCGCGTCCAGATTCACCGTCACGCCGATTTGCGCCAGCATGCCAACCGCCGCCTGACAGATCGCTTCATCATTGATGTAGCGGTCGTTCGGGCAGTTCAGCGTCAGCGAGAAGCCATCCGGATAACCTGCTTCGGCCATCAACGCCTTGGCTTTTTCGATGTCGGTGGTAGACGAGCTGTCCATCGCTTCGTCCCAGCCGTTCACAAATGGCGGAGCGATCATGCCCGCAGGCTCGGACTGGCCACGCATAACAACCTGCTTGATCGCATCGCGGTTGATCGCCATCGACATCGCCTGACGCACGCGCACGTCGGACAGAGGATTCTTGCCGTCGACGTTGTCCGAGGTCAGATCCGCATCACCCATGTTCATGCCGAAGAAGATCACGCGGTTCTGCGGTGCAGTGCGCACGTCCAGACCGTCGGTACCGGCAACACGCTCAAGGTCTTGCACAGGAACGTCCTGGATAAAGTCCACCTCACCCGACAGCAGGGCTGCGACGCGGGTCGCTGCGTTCTGGATCGGCGTATAGACGATCTCGGTCACCTGCATCGGGAACTCGCCCGCGCCCCAGTAGTTCTCGTTTGCGGCCAGAACCGTTTTTACATCCGGTTCGCGGCTGACTAGCTTGTAGGGGCCGGTGCCGTTGGCGTTCTTGGCTGCGAATGTGTCTTCGCCGCCTTCATAGTCCTGCACCTTGACGGCGTTGTTCGCCTCGGCCCAGGCTTTGTCCATCATGAACATGTTGGTCAGGTTGTTGGGCATGATCGGGTTCGGACCATCGGTTTCGATCTCGACGGTGTATTTGTCCGTCGCACGCACCTCTTTCACAGAAGCCAGCAGTTCCTTGTAATCGGAATCTGGTGTCATCGCGCGGTTCAGCGAGAAAACGACGTCTTCGCTGTCGAACTCAGCACCGTCATGGAAAGTGACGCCTTCGCGCAGCTTGAAAACCCAGATATTCGGGTTTTCCTCGGAAGGTGCCCATTCAGTGGCCAGCGACGGCACCAGAGCACCGGAATGGTCACGCATGACAAGCGTTTCCATGATCTGGTGGGCCAGCGCCGAAGTCGGGCCTTCGTTCTGAGCGTGCGGGTCCAGCGTCAGCGAGTCTCCGGCACGTGCCCAACGCAGCGTTTCAGCCGATGCGCCTGCCGCCATCAATGCGGTTGCACTGGCGGCAATCATCAGGTTCTTCAGGATCATTATAATCTCCCCGGTTTTCGTTTGTACCGTTTCAGGAACGGCAGACCGTTTTCTACGGTCTTGATGGTGCTGATCATCCAGATCATTTTGTCAGTTGCAACACCAGATTGTGACCTGACCGAAAATCCGATCAAATTTGACAGACCGTAAGCCAGTGCGGACTAGCGTTTGGGCAATCCCGCTGTCAGCCCAAAATAACTGACCGTTGATGCGGATCATCCGGAAACACACGGCCGGATTGCACACATTGAAAGATGTGCCGGAACACCAGCCCGGCTTCACCTCCGGGTGACTTGGGACCAAAGTACTTATGTCCGGTCGGTGTGTCGTACAGGGTGTTCACGTCGTCACAGTCCACCTGAAACACATTGCGGGGTGTTCGATCAATGTTTTCCGGGCCGGTGTGACCCAGGCGGCGCGAAGCGATCTTGTTCTTGAGATTTGCAGCCTTGCTGGCCCGCAGCGCCAGATCGTCCGACGCAAAATACACGACCACATTGCGAGAGGCGTGGCTGATCAGAACGCCGGGCTCCTGTTCATGCACGCTTTCATTGACGACATCGGCCGCGACCATGAAGGTGTTGCGAAACAACAGCGGTACACCTGAGGCCAGATCATATCTGTTCCACTCGATCAGCGTCTGTCGCAACACCCTGTTGCCCATTGAATGCGCCAGCAGATTGATCCGTTTTAGGCAGGGTGCAATTTCAGGCTCGTTGTCCTCGCTGTTGCGCCATTCCAGAAACCGTTCCAACACGCGGGCAAATGAGAACCCGCTCTGATCCGCGGACTTCTGATCGTCCCAGTATTTCTGCACGATCCCCTGCTTGTTGTCGCTGGGCCAGATCAGTGGCAACACCAAGATTTCGTCGGGCTTGGCCTGATCGCACAGGCGCTGAAGTTCGGCCGTCGTTTCGAACACATCGTCGGGCAAATTGTTAAAGCCATGGAGATACAGCAGGACCTGACGGCGCTGGCTGTCACGAACCCGCCGCAGCAACTCCTTGCTGGTGATTTCGGTATTATGTTCGGCCTCGCCCTTTTCGCAGTAAAAGACCGAGTTGGACGGGGCGTTGTTATCCAGGTCAAAGGTAAAGCGGCGCCCTTTACGGGTGCGAATACTTTGGGTCGGGAATCTGTTTGTGATAAAAAGCATAAAAAAACCCTCGTAATCAGGATAAACAGAGCCTAGCAAGCCAACCTACGGCTGTCAGCTTTGGCATTGGGCTGCCGCGCCTTTCAAAACTCTATACAAGTCAGGATTTCCATGGCCTTCAAATGATCGCCGGTCCAACAACCAATGAGGCCAAGCGCCTGACTGCTTTGGCGCCTGATGCGCAGCCTGTGGTCTTGCAAGGCTTTGGACATATCCCGCAGATTAAAAGCCCATCGGCTTTTCTGGGCGCGCTGACGATAATGCAAAAAATGTTTCAGGCTGGAACTTCCAAGAGGCGGGCTCGTGAAGACATTCACCAGAAGGGCCGCGCTGCTTGCAGATGATTTCGGCTCTTGACCCTTCGGGATGGTCGCCGAAAGTGATGCGGTCCAACTTCGACTTTGGCGTCGCCGCCACTTGTTCGACCAACGCCCAGGGTTGGCCGTGCCCATTGGGCCGATGGGCTCAACCCTTCGATCCCTGTGCATGATCTTGCCCTCGGGTAGTGTTGTCACTTGTTCAGCCAGCAAAAAACGCCGATCTCTTCAACCTTACCATGGGCGGATACGGTCTTGTCGGAATAATCGTCGATCTTGAGGTCAAGATGGTCACTAACACTCGGTTGTCGCCTACCTTTGACGTAATAGACGCCGTGACGTTTGCCGGCGCCTTTAAGGCAGCGATCGACGATCCAGCTGGGACGATGGCCTATGGCAGGCCCAACGCGGCGAAGCCGGCATGGCGCGGGCGCTGATCGACCGGATCGTCGAGATTGGCGGCGCATACTACTTGCGCGACCGTCCACACGTGACGCCGAAGTAACTGACTTCGACATGTCCTCGAGCTACCGAGTTTGCGCTGGCCGAACACCAGCTAGAACCGCAGTTTGTGCTGACAAATATACTTTGGGGCAGTTATTATGGCGCCTCTAGCCAAACTACAAAACACTCTGCTTCGTGTGTTTCGTCGCGCTGCATGTGGCCTCGGCGTTTTGGGCGTTAATTGCAGGGCTGATATCGCACCGAGCTGCTCGCACGTTCCTGACCCTGCTCGCGCTGGCCTATTTGGGTGACGGTATTTTCGGGTTCTTCACTGGCCGTGGGTATCTGGATCTGGGTTTCTTTATCAACCGATCCGCAAGATTTGATCTGTCCCATTGCAGGATTTTTGCGAACCTGCCTCACTAGGCATTGGGCCGCGTAGCGGTATGGGCCGGGTGCGCGGGCCGCAGCGTCCGCAACTGGGTAATCTGTCGGCGCAACAAGGCGCCGAATATGCCGCGCTACTACAGAAAGTTCCGCAACATAAATGGCCTGTTGCCGAAGATGCCCAAAGCCTGCGCGACCACTTTGGCGACACACCGCGGGACAACGAAAGACAGGCTGCGCTTGGTCGCGAATACGCGGTGAAGGATGCTTATGCCGGAGTGATCGAGCAGGCCGAGGAGCAAGTTGGCTCGGATGGGTTGACGTTGCGCATGATCCTGACGGGGGCGACCGCAGAAGATCTTACAGGCTATTCCAACACTCGAAAAACAGGCTCTAACAAATGGCTAGTTGAACTTAATTCGCCCGATACAGCACGCTCACGTATTTGCTTGTACAGATGGCCCTCGACGGTGCGGATGTTGTGGAAATGGCCGGGGGTGATGATGTTCTTTTTACGGCGATCTCGGATCAGCCCTCGGTCGACGGCGCGATCTTCAGTGCGCAAAAGCAACGGTTCGGCAACTATCGCCACCCGATCATGGTGGACGTTGCAAATCTTATGCAGCGACTGGGGGAATTGGAGGGCTGCGGCTGGAGCATATTCACGACTAACAGATCGGTCCCGTTTGCCCCGCCGCTGTTGATTCTGGGGAAGCTGGCCACTCTGGCAGTTGTCGCCCCTCTGATTGACGAAGCCCCGGCCTGTGGTGTGGTGTTCCCGCAAAGCACGCTGTTTCAAAACACGCATGAGGACGTACCAGCTCTCGCCACCTCGAAGTTCAGCGTCACCGTGGCAACCGACAGCGCAGGGTTTGCAAAGTCGCTTTACCGTCAGGGTGCTCGGCTTGTTCTGCCGGCGGGTCGCCGGGCTGCCTCCTCCTGCCCAAGCGCTGAAGACTAGTTGGAGAGGCGCGCGCGGTGTTTACCGGGTTACACAGAAATCCATACCGCGCACAGAACATTGACGTTACAGAAAGAGCATAGTTCGAACTCCGGACGGGCAGTGTTTTCTGTCCCGTACCCTCCAAATCGTGGAACTTGTCCCCGAAAGTTGTGTGCGAGGCGGAGATACCACTATATACACCCCAAGATATTTAAGAGGCGGGTTGCTTACCGCTTTTCAAGTGCGAGGGCAGAAGAATGAAAATTGCGGTTGCAGGCCTGGGCTATGTCGGCCTGTCCAATTCGGTTTTGTTGGCGCAGAATCATGATGTCACGGCGATAGACATTTCGTCGGACCGCGTTCAAATGGTCAATTCTGGCCAATGCCCGATTGTCGACGCCGAACTGCAAGATTTTCTTTCAAGCCGAAACCTCTCGCTCAGGGCGACAACCGAACCAGCGTATGAAGACGCTGAATTCGTCGTCGTGGCGACACCTACAAACTATGATCCCAGGTCCAACTACTTCGATACATCCAGTGTCGAGGACGTGATCCGGCAGGTAAGCGCGGTCAACCAGGATGCCACAATCGTTATTAAATCGACCATCCCTGTGGGTTACGTCCAGTCCCTGCGGGCTGAATTGAACAGTGAGCAATTTTTGTTTTCTCCGGAATTCCTGCGCGAGGGAAACGCGCTTTATGACAACTTGCATCCGTCTCGCATTATCGTTGGTGAGCGTTCCGAACGGGCACGGGTATTTGCCGACCTGTTGCTTGAAGGTGCGGAAACCAAGGATGCCCAGGTCCTGTTCACCGACCCTGACGAAGCCGAAGCGATCAAGCTATTCGCCAATACCTACCTGGCTATGCGGGTGGCTTTCTTTAACGAATTGGACAGCTATGCGATGGCCGGCGGCATGAACACGCGCCAGATTATCGAAGGCGTCTCATTGGATCCTCGCATTGGCGAGCATTACAACAATCCGTCTTTCGGGTATGGCGGCTATTGCCTGCCCAAGGATACCAAACAACTTTTGGCCAATTACAACCATGTCCCGCAAAACCTTATCCGCGCGATCGTGGACGCCAACCGGACACGGAAAGACTTTCTAGCCGATCAGATATTGATGAGAGGGCCACGCGTGGTGGGTATTCACCGGTTGGTCATGAAAGCCGGCAGCGACAATTTCCGCCAATCGTCGATTCAGGGCATCATGAAACGCCTGAAAGCCAAAGGCGTCGAGGTCATCGTCTATGAACCGACACTGGAGGACGGAGAATTTTATCGCTCGCGTGTTGTGCAGGATCTGGATGCGTTCAAGGACGAAGCTGACGTGATAGTTGCGAACCGATTTCACCCTGACCTTGAGGATGTTGTATCTAAGGTATTCACGCGCGATTTGTTTGGCGCTGACTAATTGCGGTTGTGTGCTGCGGCGTAGTTTCAAGTGGTTTGATTGCGCACCGCCTTTGGTATCTGGCGGTGCTTTTTATCAGTTTATCGCGGCGTTGATGGGTGTTGTGA